>CAYTFT010000001.1:0-34019 GCA_964437155.1 uncultured Chitinophagales bacterium
GTTTTGCAAACGGAGGATGGCGGTTATATTTTCGGTGGTTCAGCAATCAGTTTTGCAGATAACGACGGAACTGAATATAGTCAGAATTTCTGGATATTTAAGACAGATATTGCCGGTTGTATCGAACCGGGATGCGATTCGCTTGATTATTTGCTGGACCCGCCTGATCCAACACTTTCAGATCCGATTTCCGATGCAATCGGTATTTTTCCGAATCCGGCGCAAAACGAAGCAGTTATAACAATCAATACAAATTTGATCGATGTCAGCAATGTCGATTACATGGAAATTAGTTGTTTTGATATCACAGGAAGACAGATAATGGAAAATTCGATTGATAAATTTCACTGGTTCCGTAACGGCGATGCTATTGAAGTGACTTTTTATTGCGGCAGCATCTCCCGTGGTATGTATATGATCAATGTTTCTTCAGGTCAGGATATTATCGGAGTTCTGAAATTTGTTGTAATTTGATGGACCCCATGAGCGTTCAAATTTGTAAATGCCTGTATTTATTAAACCGCCATAATCTGCAATTACATCCCGCCGACTGATGCAATTCTGTGATTTCTATGGTTACCATTAATTAGTTTATCTGCAGGGGAAACAATGCGCCCGAAAAATGAATTTTGTTAAGTATGCACTCTATAAATTCTTCCGGATTTCGTTGTTTGAAAAGGCGTCAAGCATCCACCGGAAATTGTTGACGGGTTGGGTGAATGTGTTGCATGTATCGAATATTTTTGCATATTGAATCCTGACCGGACTATTTTCTTATTGAAAATTATTTGATTTATGCAGCTGACCGGCAAATTAAAATATTCATTCTCTGCATTACCCTGGCAGCATGCCTCACCGGGTGGCTGGTGGTTTGTTTCTCTTCCGGCAGAAATGTCAAAGGAAATCCGGGATACTCTGGGGTCGGAAGAAGAAGGCTGGGGAAGATTAAAAACAACAGCGAAAATGGGCAATACTGAATGGAAGACCGCCATCTGGTTTGATACAAAAATGAATACCTATTTATTGCCGTTGAAAGCGGCAATCAGGAAGAAGGAGTCTGTTTTAACAGATACCATCCTGGAAATAGTGCTTTGGATTTAGGGTATATACCTTGTGTATGATTGTGGATATCCTTTTATATATACTTTAGTAATTGTAGTAGATTAGCAATCGATCGTTGTTCTTTCATAACCGGAATTTTTCCCGCCTCCTCGATCCGGATAATTTGTATTAAACCAGACATTCACCTGCAACAAATAAATATCCATTGCCCGAATAAATAAACACAATTATTAACCTGTAAAATAAAAATGGAGACCAGCAACCATATAAAAAACGGGGCGTATCCGAAAAGCCTTATGAGTAGGAAACTTAAATCAAAAACATATGAAAAAAAATCTAGCTGAATTCTTTGGAACCTTTTGGCTGGTTCTGGGCGGTTGCGGGAGTGCAGTTTTGGCTGCCGGATTTCCGGAAGTCGGAATCGGACTCGCAGGCGTTTCTCTCGCATTTGGTTTGACAGTTTTAACAATAGCGTATTCTCTCGGGCATATTTCCGGTGCGCACTTAAATCCTGCTGTAACTATCGGATTATGGATGGGTGGAAGGATAACGTCGAAAGAAGTGCTTCCCTATATTATCTCGCAGGTGCTGGGCGGAATTGCCGGAGCAGGTGTGCTTTATATTATTGTAACCGGAAACGGTAGTGAAATCGGTTCATTCGCTGCGAATGGATACGGTGAGCATTCTCCGGGCGGGTATAATATGAACGCTGCTATTGTCACCGAATTAGTAATGACATTTATGTTTTTGCTGATCATTTTAGGTGCAACCGACGATCGGGCACCGAAAGGTTTTGCAGGATTGGCTATTGGTCTGGCTTTGACACTCATTCATCTGGTCAGTATTCCGGTTACAAATACCTCCGTTAATCCTGCCAGAAGTATCAGTCAGGCAATCTTTGTCGGTGACTGGGCTTTATCGCAACTATGGCTGTTTATTCTGATTCCAATAGCCGGTGCAGCAATAGCCGGTTGGGTTTATAAATATTTTAAAACGGCATAAGACATTTAAAAATTATTTATTAGAGTTGACCGGGTTATATTTTAGAATGAATATAATACCGGTCAACTTTAATAATTTTAGACCGCTATTTAGTGCGATTTTTTCTGCTAATCATTTGAAACACTGAGGTTTTTAATTTATAATCATTCCGTATGTCATTGACCAAATTTCAAAAGTTGATGCTGCTTAATGCACAACCGGTTAAATTTTGGTTGAATAACGTTGGTGGCGGAATTGCGCTTTTCTTTTTGTGGAACCATGCAATAATGCATGCATTAATTTTTGGTGGTGGAATTATTCTTTTTGGGACGGTTCTTTCTGCCAAAATTTCAAAAACCCCGCCTGAGGAACTTGCGAAAACTAATATAGGAAGCATTTTCCTGCGCTATTCCACAAAATTCGGATTTACCTGTTACTTGATCAGCCATACTTTAATTCCTCTTTCCATCTGGATGCATAATTTCATTTTAACAGCGGCGGGATTATTGGCTTTAATAATTGGCGCGGTCAAAATAAATAAGCAGCATATTGCAAAACAATAATACACAGGGAGTTGGAATCAGACCCGCATACAGGATTCAATTATACTGCAGGAAATAAAGAAATTCCGCTTCAGAAAAATAGTTACAACAACCATTAAATCTCTTTCCTATGCCGGAAAATGTAACAGACAATGTGACCTTTCAAAGCGGATATGCTGATGTCAACGGCTTGAAAATGTATTACGAAATACATGGTGAGGGAATGCCTCTCGTTCTGATTCATGGTGGCGGATCTACCATTCAGTCTAATTTTGGGAAAGTAATTCCATTACTCGCCGGAACCAGGAAAGTAATTGCTGTAGAATTACAGGCGCATGGGCATACAGGCGACAGAGATACAGAACTTTCTTTTGAACAGGATGCGGATGATGTTGCCGCTTTGCTCGCCTGGCTCAAAATAGAAAAGACTGATATTTTCGGATTCAGCAACGGTGGAACAACAGCCTTGCAGATCGCCATGCGTCATCCTGCAATCGTGAACAAATTGATCGTTGGTTCTGCACTCACTAAAAGGACGGGTGTCCCTGACTGGTTCTGGGGATTTATGGAAAATGCAAGCCTGGAAAATATGCCTGAGCAGTTAAAAGATGCTTATCTTAAAATTAATCCGGATCCAAAGGGTTTGCAGATCATGCACGACAGGGATGCCACAAGAATGGTGCATTTCAGGGATATTCCCGATGCAGAAATTACATCCATAAAGTCTCCGGTATTCATTATCATAGGAGACAAGGATGTGATCACGCCCGAACATGCGCTGGAATTACACAAACTGATTCCGAAATCTGATTTGGCAATAATTCCCGGAGGTCATGGCACGTATATCGGAGAAATAACAACGCTGCCTGCTGATTTTAAAGAATCAGATCTTGTTATTCCTATAATAGAAAAATTTCTTGACAGGAGAGAAGATTAAAAATTCCGGTGCCTAAGGATTCTATTTCTCCACCCCGTATTTGATCGTGTATTTTTTGTAGAGATCGGTCTGCCAGTTTTCCGGACTTATGCGTTCGCCGTTGATGAAAATATATTTTACTACACTTGAACGCATATCGAGTGCATCGCCTTCGCTGATGAACAGTGTAGCGCTTTTCCCTGTTTCCAGCGTTCCGTAATTTTTATCGATCCCAAGAATTTTTGCATTATTCGATGTGATGAGCGCAAGTGCCTGTTCTTTGGTAAGTCCGTATGCAGCAGCAGTTCCGGCTTCAAACGGAAGATTGCGCACATTCCAGTAACCTGAACCACGGTTGCTGATGGTAAGTCCGCATAAAATACCTGCATTGGTTAAAATACCCGGCAGGCGATACGGCAGGTCAACGGCGTCTCCCTCGAATGCCGGTAATTCATGCACAGATTCGATCACAACAGGAATATTGTTTTCCTTTAATAATGGCAATACACGATAACTTTGTCGACCACCAACAATTACGATCTTTACCCCGTTCGCCTTTGCGAAATTGACTGCGCCGATTATTTCCTTTGCATGATTTGCGGTAATAAATAATTGTTGCTCGCCGCTGCAGACTTTTTGCATTGCCTCGAAGCGCAGATTTTTTTCTGCATGTTCCGCAACAGCGCAATACGCTTTTGCCTCTTTATAAAAACCGGTAATATCATTTACCTGTTTATCGTAATCGGGATTTGCAGAAAATATATTCTGGTCGTAATTATAACTATATGCCGACGGCCAGTGCATATGCATTGTATTATCCGTTTCAACCACTGCATCCTCCCAGTTCCATCCTGCCATTTTCATTACACTGCTTTGCCCCTGAATGATCCCCGCATCGGGAACAACCTGCGCGAGTAAAATACCATTGGTACGCAGGGTTGGGATCACCTTTGAATCGGTATTGTAGGCAATGAGCGAACGTACATTCGGGTTGTAACTGCCAATTTCATTTGCATCTCTTGTGGCGCGCGCGGCTTCAATTTCCAATAGTCCCACCTCTGTATTCATGGCAATAAATCCGGGATACACCTGTTTGCCTGTGGCGTCTATGGAAGAAACATCATTCAGATTGAAGTCGGTTTCTTTTTTTGCACCGATATATTCTATTTTCCCATAGCGCATGATGATCATTCCATTTTCAATAATAGAGCCGGTGCCGGTATGGATCTGCGCATTATAAATCACAACAGGTATTTGCTGGGCCTGAGCAATTGCTGTTATGAGTACCAGAAACAGTAATAATCCTGATCGCATTGTATTTCTTTTATTTTTTATTCGACTGAATTTTAAAGTATTTTTATTTCACATAATCCTCAACATCCTCACAATCATATAATTTTTCACCCTTCACTATTACCGGGACTGTCGGACCGCCGGCATTTTTTTCAGCGATCATTTTGCTGATGATGCGTGCACGTTCTTTAGCCATTGCATCAATCATTTCCGTTTCCTGAACGCGGTCGTAATAAATGATTCCATCCACCATTGTTTTTTCGGCAACGGCATAAATGCTCAGCGGGTCGTCGCTCCATAAAACAATATCTGCATCCTTGCCTTCCTTAATGCTGCCGACGCGGTCGTCAACATGTAACAATTTAGCCGGATTGAGTGTGCACATTTTCAGGGCATCTTCCTCGCTCATACCGGTATATTTAATGGATTTGGCAGCTTCCTGATTCAGTCGTCTGGCCATTTCAGCATCATCAGAATTCACGGCAGTAATAACGCCTTCTTTATTCATGATACCGGCATTTTGCGGAATGGCTTCATATACTTCGTATTTATATGCCCACCAGTCGGAAAAAGTAGAACCACCGGCGCCATGCATTTTCATTTTATCGGCAACTTTATATCCTTCTAAAATATGGGTAAATGTATTTACCTTAAAATGATGTTCCTCCGCAACTTTCATCAGCATATTGATCTCACTTTGCACGTAACTATGGCAGGTAATAAATCTTTTCTTTTGCAATATCTCTGCGATCGCATCGAGCTCAAGATCTTTGCGAACTAAAATATCCGGATTATTTTCTGCAGCGATGTATTCTTCGGCCCGGGTGAAAATATCTTCATATACCTGTTCCACTCCCATTCTTGTTTGTGGAAACCGCACCGTATTCAGATCACCCCAATTTGATTGCTTTACATTTTCTCCCAATGCGAATTTGATAAACCCATCCGCATTCTGAAATTTCATTGCCTCCGGCGCTGCACCCCATCGCAATTTAATGAGTTGTGTTTGTCCGCCAACCGGATTTGCTGAGCCGTGTAACAAATGCGAACTCGTTACACCACCGCTTAACTGACGGTAAATATTCACATCATCGCAATTCACCACATCACCAATCCGCACTTCAGCGCTGCTTGCCTGTGTTCCTTCATTTACTCCGTCTGAAATGGCAATATGCGAATGTTCATCAATGATACCTGCAGTTACATGTTTACCGGTTCCGTCGATGTGCAATGCGTTTTTAGCCGCAATATTTTTTCCCACCTTCAGAATTTTCCCGTTGGAAATTAAAATATCCGTATTCTGCAAAACACCCTCTTTTTCATTGGTCCAGATGGTGGCATTCGAGATCAGAATGTCTTTCTGTTTGGGCTGACTTTCCCAGCCGAATGCGGTGAATGGATAAATGACTTTTCCGATCTGCAAGCTGTCTTTTTTCACCGGCTTTTGTTTTTCGGCGTATACATTTGTGAATTCCGCCTTCCAGCTGATCCATGCATCATTGATCTGACCGTTTCCTTCAAAATTTTTATCCTTTGTCCATCCGCTCAGTCTGATCAGATCTGCGCCATCGTAAAACTGGAGCGAAATATTTTCATCGGATAATTTACCATTCGCTTTTAGGGTATCCGTATTTTTAATGACAGCGAATTCCGGCATATCGCGTTTGCCTTTTATCAGCAAACCATATACACGATTACCGGTAGTTAATTTATAAATACCGCGTGTATCATTTTGCAGGGAAGGATGAATAATATATTGTTTACCATTTATCCAGTTCTGGTAAATAATTGCGTCCTCCGCAAAAATATCTCCCGAAGTAATAATAAAATTCGCCCTTTTACCTTTGTGCAGAGAACCGGTTTCGTTAATTGTTTTAGTGAGAGAAGCCGGAACAACGGTCAATGCGGAAAGCGCGGTTTGTTCTGATAATCCGTATGCAATCGCCTTGCGCACATTTTTCAGTAGGTCCGATTTATTCTCAAGTCCGGAGGAAGTAATACAAAATTGCACACCCGCTTTTTCGAGATATGCGCAATTCGCCGGCGCCATTTCCCAGTGCTTGAGGTCGCCGAGTGAAAGCAGCTCCGCATCGTACGGGTCGGATACATCCGGTGTTTTCGGATAATTGACAGGAATAATGAGTGCTGCATTTGTGGATTTAATTTCATTTACACGCTGATATTCATCGCCATTTCCCTTTATAATAAACTGAAAATTAAATTCATCACCTATTTTATCTGCACGCAATATTTCAAGTTTATTTCTTACATCGATGATTTGCAGCAGTGTTTTATTCTGATTATATGCTTCGAGTGAAATATTTTTTTCTTCCTTATTTCCACCTTTTGCATACCAGTCGGCGTCGTATAATGTTTGCCGGATAAGTGCAATACTTCCCATTTCAGAAGAGGGATAATCCTGCGTGGAACTGCCTTTCTGAAAAGAGAAATGATCACTCACTTTCCCGTTGACCACCATGTTGCTTACAGGCTCATCACCCAGCAGAACCAAAGCGCCGGTGCCACGCATAATGCCATCATGCCGGTGGGTGAGCACCATACCGAAACCCGCATTGCGCCAGGTTTTATTTTTTGCGGTGTCAACACTGAAATTTTCTATCGCATTAAATTCCGGCGTAACCGCCTGATTCCAGTTCAATGGCATTTTAAAATTATTTACCATTTGCGGTCCCGGTTGCACAGGCGGATTTATTTTTGCGGGAATTCCGAAATCGGCATCCAGATCGATAAAGGAAGGATAAATGAATTTCCCCTTTGCATCTATAATCACGGCATCTGCCGGAATGTTGACCTGCGCGCCAACATCCATTATCTTCCCATCGCTGATCAGAAGTGTTCCGTCCTGAATTGTAACCGTCGGGTCCACAACGATCGTGGCATGCGTAAATGCATACGTTTTGTTGCGTTCATCGAAAACACCGTTGACGGGGAATGTCGACTGACAATATCCGATACGGGTTGCCAGTAATAGAAAAATGGACAAATGAATATTCCTGAACATAAGATGGATTGAACGTTATTTCGTCTTGATTAACTTTGGCAACGCTAAAATAAAGAGAAGGCTTGTTATAAATGGTTAATTTATCTTACAGAAAGGAGAATTCCGCAGGCCCCGCAGTTATGCTCGTGCATGGATATGGTGTTTTTTCGGGCATCTGGGATTTGCTGTTACCGCATCTTAGAACCGATCATCAGTATCTGATTCCGGAATTACCCGGTGCACCCGGACAAGCCTGTGATGCTGAAATTTCAATGGATTTTTATGCGGAATATCTGCATCGTATTCTCGAAAAGGAGAAGTTTAAGGAGGTAATAATGATCGGACATTCTATGGGCGGATATATTTCGCTTGCATTTGCAGATCGCTTTCCTCAAAAATTAAAGGCGATCGGATTATTTCACTCTCATCCGTTTGCAGATACCGAACCCGTCGTTCTGAAAAGAAAAAAGACCATTTCATTTATTCAGACGAATGGCGCAATTCCATACCTGAAAGAATTTTTTCCAGCATTGTTCGCAGATACATTTCCTGAACGAAATAAACAGTTAATTGAAAATAGCTGGCCGCATATTCAGCAAACCCGTGCCGAATGTCTGATACAATCGTTGCAGGCGATGATCGCAAGAAACGACATGCAAAAGGTACTTTCCGGCGGTTCTTTTCCATTATTGCAGATATTGGGAAAATATGATCAGGTTATTCCCCTGCAATCAGGATTAAAATCTGCTGCACTTGCTTCCATATCTATGATCGAAATATTGCAAAATTCCGCACATATGGGTATGATGGAAGAGCCGGAACAAAGTGTGGAGATAATAAATAAATTCCTCACATTTATTAATGACCGGACCGCGGTTACCTAAAATTAATTTGTAATGTAGTTGGCGCCCCGCCATTCCTCCGGGTCATAAATTTCAAATCAAAAAATGGCAGAATGTGCGATCCTGCCGGATTGGCGAGGGTGCCATCCCCGGATATTTTTTTCCTTCCGATCCCTGTAAACCTTGAAATTGTTTTACAATTTCAGGACAACACTTAACATTTAATCCTGTTTTGCTTTTGTAACTTTAACATCCCGTTATGTTCTGGCGCAGGAGGATCTCAGGTTTGCTCATTTTGATGATATCGGTTATGCCGTTATATGCTTACCATATTATCGGCGGCGAAATGGTCTACAAGCGTCTTACCGGGAACAATTTTGAGATAAAACTGAAGATCTACCGCGACTGTTCCTCCCCGGATGCAGCACCTTACGACAACCCGCTGCGGATCTTTATCTATACGTCTTCCGGGTATTTATACGATACACTGGTGATCAATTTCCCCGGCTCCGATCCCATTGATGCCGACGTTTCCAATCCCTGCATTGTAAACGCACCCGATCTCTGCGTGCAGGAAGCTATCTATATCGGGAATATCAATCTCCCGCCGAGTCCGGGTGGCTATGACCTTGTTTACCAGCGCTGCTGCCGCAACTCTACAATTATCAATTTATATGATCCCGTTTCCACGGGAGCAACCTATACGGAACATATTCCCGATCCCGGTAGTATGGTTAATTCGAGTCCTGAATTCAATAACCTGCCGCCTATCCTCATCTGTGGTAATTATCCCTTCACCTTCGACCACGCGGCTACTGATCCGGATGGCGACGTTCTGGAATATAGCTTTTTTACGCCCTACGACGGCGGTTCATTCGCCGACCCGAAACCATATCCAGCACTGGCACCGCCGTTTCCGCAGGTAAATTTTTATCCGCCCTACAGCGAAGATTATCCGATTGAATCGGCTCCGGCATTTACAATAAATCCGGCAACCGGGGTTTTATCCGGAACACCAACAGCATTCGGTCAATTTGTTGTGGGCATCGCCGTAAAAGAATATCGCGCCGGAGTGCTTATCGGAACACATTACCGCGATTTTCAATTTAATATTACTGATTGCGAACCGGCCATCGTCGCCGCATTACCGGATGAAATAAATGAATGCACCGGATTTACCGTTCATTTCGAAAACTGGAGTTATGGAACAACAGAATTTCAATGGGATTTTGGTGTTGCGGGAATTACATCCGATGTAAGTACAGAAGAAACTCCAACGTATGTATTTCCCGATACCGGCACCTATGAAGTGATGCTGATTGCATTTCCCGGTGAAATGTGTGCCGATACAACTTTTACAACCGTACATATTTATCCGTATTTAATTCCGGATATGGGATTTGAAAATACCTGTTCCGGATCTCCGGTGCAATTCACAGATCTTTCATCCACAGATTTCGGATCCATCACTTCGTGGCAATGGAATTATGGAGATGGATGGGGAAGCACGGAAGAAAATCCTGTTTATTCCTATGATGCACCCGGTAATTATATGCTGATACTCACTGTGCAGAACAGTGTGGGATGTACCGCAGAATTATATGATACCATCACTATTTATCATCTGCCATATGCAGACATCGGTTCCGTTGATGCATGTCTCGGCTCAGTGGGAACTGTTGTCAGCAATTCTGTAATATTTATCGGAAATGAAATTACCGACTGGCAATGGGAAGATCCGCAGGGAAATATGTATTCCGGTGAATCATTTAATTATTATTTTGATACTGCCGGCATTTATCCGTTCAGTCTCACCGTAACCAGTAATTATGGATGCGTTGATTCAATTACAGAAAATATTATTGTTCCTGAAAATGTTGTGGCGCTTCCAATTTCAGGAGATACTATTTGTGAAGGTGACAGCCTTCAATTATTTGCGGGTGGCGGAACCTATTATTCGTGGCTTCCTGCCGCAGATGTTTCAGATCCGTCAATTGCTGATCCTTTTGTTTCACCGGTATCCACTACCGATTTTGCAGTGATCGTTTCGGATGACTGCTCATCGGATACAGCGTATGTTACGGTTTATGTTTTACCTGCTCCCGACATGGTCGCCGGGCCCGATACAATTGTTTATTCCGGAAATCCGGTTCAAATGTTTGCGTCCGGTGCAGACATGTACCTCTGGCAGCCACCCGACGGACTTACAGATCCGCTGCTTCCCGATCCTGTTGCAACACCGGATCACACAACACAATATATTATCACCGGAACAAATGAAAATGGCTGTTCCACGATTGATACAGCTTTGGTGTATCTGATCCCGGATTGTTTTCATTTCAATACTGTAAATGCTTTCACGCCGAATGGCGATGGCATCAACGACCGGTTCCGGTTTATCACAACAGGTGACGATGAACTGGTTAGCCTGGAGATTTATAATCGCTGGGGACAATTGATTTTCCGGACAAATGACCTTGCAGCAGGATGGGACGGCACTGACGGGAACGGCAAACAGCAGGAGATCGGTTCGTATATATTCAAAATTCTGACGCAATGTGAAGGAATTTTACAAACTTTGAGCGGAAGTGTTTCCTTGTTGAGATAAGGTTCATTATTTTTATCATTCATACTAAAGGCATCATTATGAAAATCCTGCGCATATTACTCCTCGTATCGCTGTTCGTATTTACTGCAGAGGCAAAAGCATCGCATATCATCGGCGGTGAGATCTCTTACGTCTGCCTCGGCGGTGATTCTTATCAGGTCACCCTTACGCTGTATCGCGACTGTACGAGTTTCACCCCGTTTGATGATCCGGCTTACATGACGGTCTTTTATCAGGATGGCACTTATTTTTCCGGCTTCCCGCTGTATTCACCGTCTATTACCAGTGTGCCTACTGTATCCGATAATCCATGCCTCGACGCACCGGATGATATCTGTGTTGAACAGGCAATTTATACTGCAATTGTTTCATTGCCCGCAAGCGAGATCGGCTATTTACTCGTTTACCAGCGTTGTTGCAGAAATGCCGGTATCGTGAACATCGAATTACCCGACGACACAGGAGCTACCTATACACAGGAGGTTCCGCCAACGCCCGATGCAGAATGTAATAATTCCCCAACGTATAATGATTTCCCACCGACAGTAATTTGTATGACCGACCCGATCGTGTTTGACCATTCGGCAACAGATATTGACGGCGACTCACTCGTTTATGATTTTTACTGGCCGTATGAAGGTGCTTCTCCGCTCGTTCCCGCTCCGGTTACTGCTTCACCTCCGCCGTATGCCGGTGTGATGTGGGTGGCGGGATATAGCGAAACCTATCCCATCGATGCTTTACCTGCTCTGGCAATCGATCCGGAAACGGGATTGATGACCGGCACCGCAACAGCAGAAGGTAGGTATGTTGTGGGCGTTCGCGTGAAAGAATACCGCGATGGGGTATGGCTGGGAGATCATATCCGCGATTTTCAGTTTAATATCACTGCCTGCACCCCTCTGGTGGTGGCGCAATATGAAATTGACGACCTGGTATTTAATGATACTGATCCTGATACTTCTTATCTCAACTGCGAAGATTTCACGGTTACATTCGATAATTTCAGTACAGGTGGAACAGAATTTTACTGGGATTTTGGTGATGGTTCAACCTCCACACTCGAAGATCCTGTACACACTTATGCGGATACCGGAACATATTATGTTACGCTCATTGTAAATCCGGGATTTATTTGTGCAGATACTGCAGTCGCCATTGTTAAATTATATAATACACTCACCGGAGATTTTTCTTTCGTTGCAGGATGCTCAGGAACTCCGGTTGTATTTACGGATAATTCCACTTCAACAGAAGCTGGAGAAATTATTAACTGGGACTGGAATTTTGGTGATGGTGCAACATCGGGACTCGAAAATCCGGAACATGAATATGCAGACGGAGGAACGTATACAGTCATTCTTACGGTGACAACCGATAAAGGATGCCAGTCAACGATTATGTATGATGTAGATGTAACGCCGGGGCCGGATGTTGATTTTGATGTCGAGGATGTTTGTCAGAATTTCCCTGCGGAATTCGATAATCTTACAACAATTGGTGCAGGCACCATTGATACCTATGAATGGGATTTTGGTGATGGAACCACCAGTTCTGAAGTTGATCCGTCCCATAATTATGCTGCGCCCGGAACATATACGGTTACACTGATCGTAACTGCAACTAATGGTTGTGCAGATACAGCAGTGTATGATGTTACCATCGGCGAACTTCCTTTTGCAGATGCCGGTGAAAATGATACGATCGAATATCTCCAGACATATACGCTCAACGGTTCGGGCGTAGGAACATTTGTATGGCTGCCGATGAACCCGATTATCTTCCCTGCAAATATTGATAATCTTACAATCGAAGATCCTACAATAGAATTAACGGAAACAACAACCTTTTACCTGACAGTAACAAGCCCTGACGGATGTACGGAAACCGATTCCGTTACAATTTATGTTACGCCGAAAACAATCATTGACGTGCCTACCGCTTTTTCGCCGAATGAAGATGGTGTAAATGATATTATTATCGTACAGAATCACGAAGTGGGTGAACTGCTCGAATTTTCGATCTTCAATCGCTGGGGTCAGCTTGTTTTCACAACGAGTGATATCAATGTCGGCTGGAATGGAAAATATGAAGATGGCACAGAAGCCGATATGGGTACCTACGTGTATCTCGTAAGAGCAAACGGCCTCGGTGGTGAATATTTCCAGTTGCATGGAAATATTACACTCGTTCGTTAAAAAATATTGAATTGATAAGCGAATAAGTAGCTTTGCGCTGAAATAATTTCAGGATGAAAAGGCTACTTATTTTTTTTGCGGTATATTCAACTATCCTAATCAGCGGATGTACTTCCGGCATGCATGCCGATGAACATATTGATCCGGAAACCGTAAAAAATGAACCTCCCGGAAAGGTCGTCTTCACTGCAAATTGCCGGTTATGTCATGGCAACGACGGCACCCTCGGATTGAGCGGCGCCGCAAATCTTTCCATTACTGCATTGAATGTTGAAGAAATTAAAACAGTTGTAACAAACGGCAGAAAAGGAATGCCTTCGTGGAAGGAGAAATTAACTCCCGAACAGATTCAACAGGTGGCAGAATATGTGCTCACACTGAGAAAATAATAAAACCTGTTGAGCATTTCCGGAACATATCATGTGCTCGGACTCATGTCGGGCAGTTCACTCGACGGATTGGATATTTGCTATGCTGAAATAAAAACCGGTGAACCGTTTACATATTCTCTTTTGTACGCTGAAACGATTGCCTACACCCGGGATCAATTAATTAGAATAAAAAATTTTAATAAAGACCCGCATGCAGATCATACAGCCGACGATGCATTTATGGCCGGTATTTTTGCGGATTGCGTGAACAGATTTGTGCACAGGCACGCAATCAAAACAATTGATTTTATTTCCTCCCACGGCCATACACTATTTCATTATCCGGAACAAGGAATTACCTGTCAGCTGGGTGATGGAAAAATTATAGCGGAAAAAACCGGACAGGAAGTGATCTGGAATTTCAGGCAGGCGGATATTGATGCCGGCGGACAAGGCGCTCCGCTGGTACCGGTTTGTGATGCGTATTTTTTCCCTCACTATGATGCATGTCTCAATATCGGTGGCATTGCAAATATTTCATACCGGCAAAATGGAGAACGGATAGGTTTTGATATTTGCGCCGCGAATCAGTTGTTGAATTATGGCGCGTCGTTATGCGATTTGGAATATGATAAAGATGGTATGCTCGCTGCCGGCGGCTCCGTTAATACCACGTTGCTGGAAAAAATGAACAATGTCCCAGTTTTTTTGCGAACCGGCCCCGTATCGTTGGATAATAATTTTATTCGGGATACATTTATTCCGATGTTACAGAAGAGCGGAATTTCTATTGCAGATCAGCTTGCAACATCCGTTGAACATATTGCCATGCAGATCGGGAGAATAATCCGGCGGCAAATAGAAGTGAATCATCTGGATCCGGATAATTATAGAATACTCGTAACCGGTGGCGGCGCTTTCAATTCATTTCTGATCAGCCGTCTGATAAAATACAGCGGTATCCGGATACAGTTACCTGAAACTACGCTGATCAATTTTAAAGAAGCACTCGCAATGTGTCTGATGGGTGTGTTGCGAAAAGAAAATATTCCGAATTTTTTACCTTCTGTAACCGGTGCGAAATATCCCGTCTGCGGCGGCGACATTGCAAATAAAAATGAATTCTGATAAAATAAAAATAATTTTCACCGGTATGCTTCCCTTGCATTTTGATGCAATATTCTCTGCTAATCCTTATATCTTCATCCATTCATGATTCTTGTAACAGGTGCAACCGGACTCGTTGGTTCTTATCTCTGCCGTTATTTATTAATGCAGGGAAAACAGGTGCGTGCCCTCAAAAGAAAAAACGCCAGCCTCCGGCTGGTGGCCGACATACAGGATAAGATCGAATGGGTGGAGGGTGATGTGCTGGATATTATGAGCCTTGAAGAGGCCATGCAGCATGTGGATCAGGTGTATCATTGCGCAGCAGTTATTTCATACTTGTCATCAAGCAGGGAGTTACTTAACCTGGTGAATGTGGAAGGCACAGCAAATGTTGTGAATGTGGCACTCGGTTCGGGCATCAGTAAAATGGTGTATATCAGCTCGATTGCTGCCCTGGGGCGCTCCGGAAAAAATGGTGAAACCGTTACCGAAAATACACCCTGGGAAAGAAAAAATCTCACATCCGATTATTCGGTGAGCAAATTTCTTGGTGAACGCGAAGTATGGCGGGGAATTGCCGAAGGGCTGCATGCGGTGATCGTAAATCCATCCATTATTGTTGGCGCCGGTAACTGGGACAGCGGCTCCTGTAAATTGTTTTCTACGGTCTATGGCGGATTTAAATATTATACGGAAGGCGTTACCGGATATGTGGACGTGCGCGATGTGGTAAAGATCGCCGCCGGATTAATGGACAGCGATGTGTCGGAACAACGCTTTATTCTCAACAGCGAAAATATTTCCTATGCGCATTTTCTCCGGTCAATTGCAAATGCACTCCATGTACAGGGCCCGACTATAAAAGCGGGAAAATTTTTATCGGGCATTGCCTGGCGTGGCGAAAAATTAAAATCAATAATTACGGGAAAGGAACCTACTGTTACAAGACAAACATCTGTAATTGCGAATAAGAAAGTATTTTTTGATAACAGCAAAATTCTCCGGCTCGGATATACATTTACGCCAATGCAAAAATCCATCGCCGATACTGCAGTATCTTTTCTTGACGAAAAACAAACAGGTAAATTTTCACCTTTAAAATTTTAATTTTAATCAGAATATAATCCGGATGCCGGCAGAGATTTTTTGTATATGCAAAATATTCACTCCGGCTTATTTCAATTATTTTTACGGTGGAAATACAAAGCGTGTCTAAGGAACTACAACATATACTCTTCGACCTGGATAATACCCTCTGGGATTTTTCCGGAAATTCAAAACGGATATTGAAGGAGATCTTCGATAATTTTGATCTGGGCGCACGCGGCATTGCTGATTTCGATATGTTTCACAGACAGTATCTTGTGCGAAATGAATATTTATGGCGGGAATATGCGCTGGGAAATGTTACGCGTGATCATGTGCGGTTAAACAGGTTTTACATTACACTCAACGACTTCGGAATTAATGACCTCACCTTATCTTATCAGGCCGCCGATCATTATATTCTGCATACACGAAATCAAAAAGATCTGCTTCCGCACACAATTGAATTACTGGATTACCTGAAAGATAAATATCAATTGCATATCATCACCAACGGATTTGAAGAAGTGCAGTTTTTTAAATTAAATAACACCGGGCTGCGGCCATATTTTGCAACGATCACTACGGCTGAAGCAGCCAATGCATTAAAACCGGATATCCGCATCTTCGAATTTGCGCTGCAACAAATTAAAGCAGAACCCGAACATTGTTTGTACATCGGCGATTCTGTGGAGGCCGATGGAACAGGCTCGCTCAATGCCGGAATGGATTTTATCTGGTTCAATCCGGAAGGAAGAGAAAATTACAATAATTTCAGGTCAGTTGCTCACCATTCTGAATTAATCGGAATATTATAGAGATCTGATTTTACCCTTCTATGTGCAGGTGCGAAATCTGAAAATAAAAAAACCAGCGCGTGGCCGGTCTTTCAGAAATTATTTTAAGGTTTTATTTCTTTTCAGAATCTTCTTCAGGTGTGGTTGCCGGTTCGGGTTTGGCAGCGCTTACACTGAATGAAGTGGAATGACAGGATGGAGCAGCTTCAGGAGCATTTACTCCGGTAGTTGCCTCAACAGGAGCATTTGCTTCAGTGGCTGTTTCCGTTGCAGGTGTTTGTCCGGTTACAGCTTCCGCTTTTCCGGCGCCCTTACAGCAGGATCCTGTTCCTGAACTGCATTTCGCGGCATCAACCGCCTTAATGGCAGGGGCTGCAACATTTACATCTTCTTTTTTATCGGTAGATGTGGAAGTTTGCGCAAAAGAAACTGTAGCACCGATCATCAGAACAAGTGCAAGAGAGAATATTTTTTTCATAATGAGTCCGTTTTGTTCTATAAAATTAGTGTATTTATTTGTTGCGTGCAACTCTGGCGATAACCGTTTGCCCGCCCTTTACTTTTTCGCCGATATTGACCTCCACACGCGAGTCCAGCGGGAGAAACAGATCCACCCGTGAGCCGAACTTGATGAATCCCACTTCACTTCCCTGCGTTACTTCGTCGCCTTCTTCCACATAAAATTTGATTCTCCGGGCCACTGTGCCTGCGATCTGGCGCATCAAAATCTCCACATTATCATCTTCATCTTCAATCACAAAAGTGGTGCGCTCGTTGGCAACCGAAGATTTCGGGTTCCACGCTAACAGGTATTTACCCGGGTGATATTTGAAATATTTTACCTGTCCGCTGATAGGCGTCCTGTTTACATGCACATTTTTTACACTCATGAAGATCGAGATCTGCAGCCTTCTGTCTTTGAAATATTCCCCTTCCATAGTCTCCTCAATTACCACCACCTTGCCGTCGGCAGGTGCGATAACAGCTCCCTCCTCCACAAAAAGTCTGCGTTTCGGATTGCGGAAAAACATCATTACGAAAAGGATCCCGCCTAATGAGGCAACAAGAATAAGCAGGTTAAAAAGCCTTTGCTCAGGCAGAAAATAATGGGTGCAGAAGTTAAGAATGACCAGGAAAGCCAGGAATGCGATGATCAGCTTGGTTCCCTCTCTGTGTATGAACTTCATCATTTTTAAATACCCTGTTTATGATTACAGGAACGCAAAGGTAATACAATTTAGGTGTGCAATTGGTTCGACGGTCGGGGCCTGCAATCGCATGCTTTGGGGCGCCGGTCCAAAGGGAGGCAATGGAAATTATTATCTGCAATCCTATTTACAGCAAATGCCCGGAAGCAGGCATCACCATTTCCCGAGCAGCACAAGATAGGCGACAACAAACGGTGTTGCCAGTAAAAATGCATCAAACCGGTCGAGGAACCCGCCATGTCCGGGCAAAATGGTCCCGCTGTCTTTTATATGTATACTGCGTTTGAACATGGATTCCACCAGGTCGCCGGCAGTGCCGAAAATCACAACGATGAGCGCCATCCCTGCCAGTTCGGGAATGGTCATTTCGGTATACCAGATATGTATTACAAATGACGATGCAATTGTGAAGACCATCCCGCCAAAAAATCCTTCCCAGGTTTTTTTGGGTGATATGCGTTCGAATAATTTATGTTTTCCGATCGCCATGCCCGTAAAATATGCCATCGTATCGTTTGTCCATATCATCAGCAGCATAATAAGTGTGGTAATTCCGCTGAATCCGTTATGCAGCGTTAATACATATAACAGGCTGACGGGTAAAACGATATATAAAAATGCAGTAAGCTGAATACCTGCATGTAAAAGCGGTTTCTCGTTTTTTCTCCAGAGTTCGCTGATAAATACGAGTGAAAATGCAGGAATAAGAAATGGCCATAACATGATCTCCAGCCTTCCGGTTATTGTTCCGATCACTGCAAGCTGTATCAATATGCCTAAAGTGATAAATGTGAATGTATGTATTCCGGGGGAGGAAAATCCTTCTATATGATTACACAGCCGGATAAATTCAGCATGCAAGGCAATGGTAAGTGCAAGAAAAAGCAGGCAATAGGTATATTCATTCCATACAACAGAGGTGATAATAACGGCGGCGCCGGCAAATGCAGTGAGTGCTCTGAGTGCTAAATTATTCATTCGGGTAAATTGTAAATATAATCCAATGCTTCTTCTGCCTGTTGCCAGTGCACAAATAATTCAAATTCTCCCTGTAAAGTACCTTCGGCATAAGGGCTTTCCGTTTTGTTGAATAAAACCACAAGAATATGATTTTTTTCAAGCAGTTCCTTCAGATAATGCGCGCGGAACTTATCGGTTGTCGAATACACCATCATCCAGTCCTTCTCCATCGGGAATCCTTTTGTTTTTTGATAACCGCAGGAAAGCGGCCATGAATAAAATTACAAAAGGAATTGCGATCAGCGCCGATTGCCACGACGATTCCTCTGCAATATTGCGGTCGAGTCGCCCGGTATTGATAAGAAATGTCGCGATTACAGTTACGGCATTATTAATAAAATGCGCCGCAATACTGCTCCATAAACTGCCGCTCCAGTAAAATAAATATCCCATGAGCGCACCCAGCAGCAGCCGCGGGAAAAATCCGAAGAACTGAAAATGAATAAAGCTGAACAAAAAGGCTGTCAGCCAGATCGCAATATGCGCGTTTTTGATCCCCGACAAAAATATCTTCTGCAATACACCTCTGAAAAATAATTCTTCACCGATCGCTGCAAGCAGGGCGATGATGCATAGATTGGTGATGAGCCCGCTTACATGTGTTGCCGAAAGTAAAACATCCGATTGCATTTTCGCCTGATCTTCCATTGCTCGCATCGATGCTTCAATAGCATGTAAACCTGCCGGCAGCGTAATGGATGTATTCCATGCATTCACGATATTAATTAAAGGTCCGCAGGATAAAATAATAAGCAATATGAGTATCAGGGAAACAAGGGGAATTTTTTTTAATTGCAGAGAACTGATTATCGCATCACCACGCAGATATAAAATAAAACATCCGATCACAATAAACCTTCCGAAAGATGTGATCGTTTGAAATAATTTTAAAGCATTTACCTGGTCTTTCGTTACCGCATCCACCGATGTTATTGAATCGAAAGAAGTAATAAAAGTGAGAAATTGCATTCCGGGATATAGCAACCCGATGACAGCAAGAGCCAGTTGCAGAAAAATAAACTCACCGATCAGGTATACGCCGGCCAGAATGAAGAGTTGTCCGATCCAGTGAATATGCCTGATACTGCCCTTCATAGAGAGTTTTGTAATTTTGCGCTAAGTTAAGGTAAAAGCTACATGCTGCATGATGCGAAGGTTATAGAAGGCGTTTCGGCACGCGGCATGAAAATAAAACCCTGAAAAAAATCTTTTAATAGTGCAGCTGAACAAATTGCTTTACACAGTACATTCATTACCGGAACAATTGATCACCGGAAAATAAATGGTTAAAATTTCCAATATATCGCTTCCTGATTTTCCATTGCTGCTCGCACCAATGGAAGATGTTTCTGATCCTCCGTTCCGTGTCATCTGCAAGGAACTGGGTGCCGATATGTTGTATACCGAATTCATTTCTACCGAGGGCCTCATCCGCAACGCGGCAAAAAGCGTAAAGAAACTTGAATTTTATGAGCAGGAGCGTCCCGTTGGCATTCAGATATTCGGAGCAGATATTGAGGTGATGGAAGGGTGTGTGGATATGATCACGGAAGTGGGTCCCGATCTCATCGATATTAATTTCGGATGTCCGGTAAAAAAAGTGGTTTGCAAAGATGCGGGTGCCGGAATTTTAAGAGATGTTCCCCGTATGATCCGTCTCACGGAATCGATTGTAAAACGATCAAAATTACCGGTGACGGTGAAAACGCGATTGGGTTGGGATGATAATTCAAAAAACATTGTGGAAGTAGCTGAGCGGTTACAGGATGTTGGCATTGCAGCCCTTACGATTCACGGCCGCACACGCGCGCAAATGTATAAGGGTAATGCCGACTGGACATTGATAGCAGCGGTAAAAAATAATCCTAAAATGCACATTCCTGTTTTCGGTAACGGCGATATTGATTCTCCGCAGAAAGCACTCGAATATAAAAACAGATATGGTGTTGATGGTATTATGATCGGCCGCGCCGCAATCGGTTATCCGTGGATATTCAATGAAATAAAACATTTTCTCGCAACCGGAAATGAATTAGCACCTCCCTCAATAGAAAACCGGATTGATATTTGCCGGCGCCATTTAATTAAATCGATAGAATGGAAGGGACCCGTGCTCGGTATTCTTGAAATGCGTCGCCATTATGCGAATTACTTTAAGGGGCTACCGGATATAAAGCAATTCAAAAATGAACTGGTTACGGCAAATACACTGGAGGAAATTGATGCTGTTTTTGCTAAAATATATGATACATTTTCTGTTCTGGAAAATGCAGGTCAGATTCCTTTTTAATTTTAAAATCTCCATTTACGTTTGTTTTTTTTTATCTGGATTTGTTTTTTCATCAAAGCCGTTTCCATTTCGAGGGATATTATTTTTTTAAATTATTTTTTATTCATACTCAGGGCTTATAAATGCACATTCTATTCTACGTGTAGTTTAACAATTTTGAATCGCAACCATTATGGAAGATTGGCTAGTTCTGTAAATTGTTGTGTTTCCATTCTAGCCTAAATCTGAATGGAATTCTCCGCAAGTCTGATTTGCTTTTGCCCAATCCACAATATCTCCTACCTTTACCCGTCTAAACCACATACCATGTATCTTATCCCGTTAATCATTCTGATTGTTGTTATCCTGATCGTTATCGGATTATACAACTCCCTTATTAACCGTAAAAATCAGGTTGAAAATGCATTCGGAAGTATCGACGCCATGCTCAAAAAGCGGTTCGACCTCATTCCGAATCTCGTAGAAACAGTGAAGCAATACATGACCTACGAAAAGGATACACTTACGAAGATCGTCGAATTGCGCAATACTGTTCAGCAAAATCCCGGTATGCCGGCACAGGAAAGGATAGGCGTTGAGAACCAGCTCACCGGATTGCTTTCCAATTTGCGTGTAGCGGTAGAAAACTATCCGGACCTGAAGGCGAACAGCAGTTTCATTCAATTACAGTCCACCTGGACCGAGATCGAAGAGCAACTTTCTGCAGCACGCAGAACATATAATGCTGCCATTACCAGTTATAATAATACGGTAGAAATGTTCCCGACCAATATCATGGCGCGCATGATGCATTATCAGCGCAAAGAGGTGCTGAAGATCGAAGAGGCAGAACGCAAGAACGTTTCAGCAAAGGATCTTTTTAATAAATAATAACAAACTTTTTTTCAACCGGATCGTTAATCATTCACAAAACATAAATACATAAAATGATAGGAGCTTATATTATCGGAATTCTGTTCGCCGTAGTGGGTATGATCGTAAGCGGCGTCTTAAGAAGTAAATTCAAAAAATATTCGGAGATCCCCGTAAAAGGCGGCCTCACCGGGCGCGATATTGCAGAAAGAATGCTGCGCGAGAACGGCATCAACGATGTACAGGTTATTTCAGTTGCCGGTATGCTTACCGACCATTATAATCCGGTGAACAAAACGGTAAACCTGAGTGAAGGCGTGTATAATTCTAACAGCATTGCTGCTGCTGCAGTTGCTGCACACGAATGCGGCCATGCCGTTCAGCATGCCACAGCCTATTCATGGCTCACCCTCCGCAGTAAAATGGTGCCCGTTGTGAGTATTTCCTCCCAGTGGGTAATGTGGATCATCCTCGCCGGTATTCTCCTTGTGAATTCAGTTGGTACAACCCTTTTACTCGCAGGGATCATATTGTTCGGCATCACCACTTTGTTCTCCTTTATTACACTGCCGGTGGAAATTGATGCCAGCAACCGCGCAATTGCATGGCTGGAAGGCTCAACAGTGGCGGGTTCCATGGAAATGGGAAAAGCAAAAGATGCATTGCGCTGGGCAGGATACACTTACGTGGTGGCAGCCCTCGGTTCGTTGGCAACCCTGATCTATTATATAATGATCTACATGGGCAGGAGATAAAAAATATTGCCAAAATTTTACTGAAAATCAGCGAGTTACGAAGGTGGCTCGCTTTTTTTTATTGAAATCCCTTGGATTCGAAAGGGTATAAATCTATCTTTGCTGCCCCGAATTAAACGGGGATTAAAAACAGACTTAAAAAGTTATACAGTGGATACATTAAGTTATAGGACCAAATCAGCCAACGCTGCGACAGTTACGCACGACTGGATCCTGATTGATGCCGCAGACCAGACCCTGGGCCGACTGAGCACCCGGGTTGCTGCCATCTTAAGAGGTAAGAATAAACCTTACTTCACCCCGCATACCGATTGCGGCGATTATGTGATCATCATCAATGCCGAGAAAGTAAAAATGACCGGTAAAAAGATGCTGGAAAAAGAGATCGACTGGTATACCGGTTATCCCGGTGGCCGTAAGGTGGCAAACCCTAAAACGGTTCTCGCCAAAGCACCTGAGAAATTGCTGGAGCGTTCTATCAAAGGAATGTTACCGCATAACAAACTCGGTAGTGCGATGTATAAAAAATTATTTGTGTATGCCGGAAACGAACATCCGCATGCTGCACAAAAACCTAAAACAATCAAATTTTAAGGCATGGAAGCTATCAATGCAGTAGGAAGAAGAAAAAATGCCGTTGCGCGTGTTTTCCTGAAAAAAGGGAAAGGAAACATCATCGTGAACGGAAAGGACTATAAAGAATATTTCGCAGCAAAACATCTGTTGCACAATATCACCGATCCGCTGGAAACAGTGAATATGATGAGTGATTTTGATATCACGGTGAATGCTACCGGCGGCGGTGTTAAGGGCCAGGCCGAAGCAGTGAAAATGGGGATCTCCCGGTGCCTCGTGAAACTGAACGAGGAACTGAAACCCGCTCTCAGAGCGAAAGGTTTTCTCACACGCGACAGCCGTATGGTCGAAAGGAAAAAATTCGGTCTTCACGGAGCACGTCGTGCAACACAATTCTCTAAACGTTAATCGAAAAGCGAACAACAGATGGAAAAACTTACATATAACGAATTACTGGAAGCAGGGGTGCACTTTGGCCACTTACGTAAAAAATGGAATCCGAAAATGCTTCCTTATATCTTCATGGAGAAGAAAGGTATCCATATCATCGATTTATATAAAACACTCGAGAAACTGGATGAAGCAGCAGCTGCTTTGAAAAATATTGCAAGAAGCGGGAAAAAAATCATGTTCGTTGCCACAAAAAAACAGGCAAAAGAGACCATGGAAGAACAGGCACGCCGCGTTGGAATGCCTTTCGCTACTGAACGCTGGCTGGGTGGTATGCTCACCAACTTCACGACGATCCGCAAGAGCATTAAAAAATTACAAACGATCGAAAGAATGTTATCCGACGGTTCTGCCGAGAACATGACTAAAAAAGAAAGACTTGTACTCGGACGCGAACGCGATAAACTTGAAAAAGTGATCGGCGGTGTTTCCCAATTGAACCGTTTACCTGCAGCATTGCTTGTTGTGGATATTGGTCATGAACATATCGCTATCGCAGAAGCACATCGATTAAATATTCAAACCTTCGGAATGGTGGATACGAACTGCGATCCGAATAAAGTTGATTTTGCAGTACCTGCAAACGACGACGCAGCGAAATCCATTGCCATCATTGTAAAGTATCTCACAGATGCAATCGTTGAAGGATTAGATGAGCGCGCAAAGAACAAAGAAGAACTGGAAGAATCACGCCCTGACAATTCTGATGAAACAAGTGAGGAGCATGAATCTCGTTTACGCGGTGAGGAGGATGAGGATGGAAAAAAGGGAAGAAAAGACGGCGGAAGATTTAGTAAACCGGGTGCAGGCGGAGGCCGCGGCGGCGACAGGAAACCGGGCGCACGCAAGCCGATGATGCAAAAAAGAAAATAATTATTTTTCATAATCAAAATCATAAAACCCTGTTTCCGCTCGACGGGACAGGGTTTTTTAAAAAAATAAAAAGAGGAAAATTATATGTCAGTAACTATTAGTGCAGGTGATGTAAATAAATTGCGCCAGATCACAGGTGCAGGAATGATGGATTGTAAAAAGGCATTGGCCGAAACAAACGGCGATTTCGATGCAGCCATCGATTATTTAAGAAAAAAAGGTCAGAAGGTAAGTGAAAAGCGTGCCGACCGCGAAACCAATGAAGGTGTTGTAATCGCAACGGTGGGTGGCAACGGATCGTTCGGAACCATATTCGGACTCGGATGTGAAACAGACTTCGTGGCTAAAAATGCAGATTATATCGAGTTTGCAAAATCTATCGCTGCCATCGCAATGGCAAATAAACCATCGGATAAAGATGCTTTGCTTGCCTTACCAATGGAAAGTATGACAGTTGCGACAAAGATCGAAGAGCAGGTTGGAAAGATCGGTGAGAAAATTGAAATAACAGATTATGCCCTCATCACCGGCGAAACTGTAATTGCCTACAACCACAGCAATGGCAAGGTGGGTGTTCTTGTTGCGCTCAATAAAAAGGGTGAAGCAATTGAAGCTGCAGGGAAAGATATTACCATGCAGATCGCAGCTATGGCTCCGGTTGCCATCGATAAAAACGATGTACCGGAAGAGATCAAGGCGCGTGAAATGGAGATCGGTCGCGAACAGGCAAGGGCAGAAGGTAAGCCTGAAGCTATCCTCGATAAGATCGCAAACGGTAAACTGGAAGCGTATTTCAAGGATGCTACATTGCTCAACCAGAAATTCGTAAAGGATAATTCAAAATCCATTCGTGATGTTCTCGCAGGGGTTGAAAAAGACCTCACCGTGACTGCGTTCAAACGCGTTGCGCTGGGTGCCTGACATGGATGCTAACGAATACGAATACCCGGTGAACAGCCGGGTTTTTCCTGTACTGTAGACAGACGATGTGCAAAGGTTAACATATGGAAGCAGAAAATCCTTTACCTTTATATTCCCGAAACACAGATTTTTTTAAAGGCATGCAAACACTGAAAATACACACCGGCATACTTATGCTGCTGTTCCCCTTATTTTTTATTTCCAATCTCCAGAGTGCGAATACCTTTCCCTCAACAGAATCCCCGCTTTTTTTTACCGAGAATAAAGGCCAGGTAAGGGATACGCAGGGACATCCCTGTGAGCAGGTGCTGTACACACTGCGCGACCATGGAATGACCATTTACATTTACCGTGACGGATTGAGTTATCAGTTTGAACAGAAGGAATTTTCTGACGAGCAGTTTGCGCATGGATTTGATATGGATGCTGCACAAAATATGTCTGCCGATCAGGGAGTGTATATTACAACGCATCGTGTAGATATACAATTTCTCGGTGCAAATATCCAGGCATCACCCGCAGCTGAGGGCATGCTTTCTTTCTTCGAAAACTATTATAATATTCCGGGCTTTACAGAAGGGATAACACATGTGCGGGCATTTGAAAAAGTACGTATCAATAATATATATCCCGGGATCAACTGGGTATTGTATATTAAAAATGATATTGTAAAGTATGAATTTGAAGTGATGCCCGGTGCTGATCCTTCAAAAATTCAGATGCAGGTTTCCAATGCTGATGCTGTCACTGCCGGTGAAGATAATTATTCCATCACCACTACGCTCGGCAAAATAAATGATGCAAATTTATTTTGTTATGAAAAGGGAACAGAAACAAAAATAGATGCCTCTTTTCAACTGGATAATAATATTATTTCTTTTTCCACCGCACAATATAATGCTGATGATATTCTGATCATTGATCCGGATTTGATCTGGTCAACGTATTATGGCGGACCCGGTGAAGACGCGGGTAATGCTATCGCTATAGATGGCGACGGATCTATTTATGTAACCGGTTATACTTCCAGCAGCACGGGCATGGCAGCAGCCGGATTGGCAATGACATATTTCGGCGGATTTTTTGACGGATGGTTGGGAAAATTTGACAGCCTTGGAAATCGCCTTTGGGTAACTTATTATGGTGGAACATCCGGCGATTATGGAACCGGTGTTTGTACAGATCCGGCCGGACATATTTTTATTATTGGATTTACACTGAGCGCCGATTTCCTGACGTATGGCGCATTTCAAAATACGTATGGCGGCAGCACAGACGGGTATATCGCTAAATTTAACGGCGACGGAAGCCGCGACTGGGCAACATTCTACGGAGGCGCCGGATATGATAATTGCAGAGGAATTAAAGTGGACGGAGAAAATAATATTGTGGTGGGTGGATATTCTGCCAGCGCAGAAAATATTGCTTACCTCGGCTATCAGAACACCAACAGTGGATTAGAAGATGTATTTGTTGCCAAATTCGACCAGACTGGAAACAGGATCTGGGGTACTTATCTGGGTGGTGTAAATGATGATGAATGTCGCGGACTCACTGTTGACGGAGAAAATAATATTATAATTTGTGGTTTAACTGAAAGTCCAGCAGCGTTCGGGCATTTGGGATATGATACAATATATTCCAAAAAGAATGATGCATTTATTTCAAAATTTAATTCCGCCGGTACGTTACTATGGTCCACTTATTACGGTGGTACACTCGAGGAAAATGCAAATGGTGTTGTTTGTGATGATACCGGGAATATTTATACTGTATTGCAAACGTCGTCCACTTCCGGATTTAACTGTAATATATTAAACCTCGCAAAGGCAGGTGGATTTGATGCATTGTTTGCTAAATTTTCTCCTGCAGGAAGTCTTATCTGGTCAACTTATTATGGCGGCGCACTGGATGATCTGGGTAAGACCTTGTGCATTAAAAACAACTTTCTGTTTTTCTCCGGTTATGCAAACAGTACAGATGGAATTAATCTCGACGGTTTTCAGATAAATAATAACGGGATGGCGGATGCATTCATCACTAAACTGGATCTGGACGGAAATTTATACTGGTCCACTTATTTTGGAAGTACCAACGATGAATACGGAAGAGGAATCGTGGCAAGGGATATTAATACAATTTATTTAGCAGGGAAATCATTTAGTCCCACAGGCATCGGCAACGCAGGCTTTCAGATGACGTTTGGCGGCGGACCCGCAGATGCGTTCCTTTTGAAAATTAAAGATTGCCCCACTGCGATTTTATCTTATGCTGATGCTGACATGGATGGATTTGGAAATGCATCCAGTGTCGAGTCTTCCTGCTCCATCCCGATCGGATATGTTACTGATCATACAGATTGTAATGACCTCGACATTAATATTCATCCGGGGGCACTCGAAACCTGCGACCTTATGGATGATGATTGCAATGGTTTGATCGATGAGGACGATCCCGAAATAATTGGAGCATTAATATGGTATGCCGATCTCGATGCAGATGGTTTTGGTGATGCCGATTCCACTAAAACTGCATGTTATTCTCCCGCCGGATATGTAAGCGATAATACAGATTGCGATGACGCAAATGCTGCCATTTCACCTGCCATTACAGAAGTATGCAACGCTATTGACGACAACTGTAATGCATTGGTGGATGATGCTGTGGTCAACCCGGTTATTACACCTGCCGGTCCCACTGCAGTTTGTAAACCTGCAACAGTTCTTCTGCAGGGAAACACCGGCGCAGGATTTACCTATCAGTGGATGAAAGACGGAGGAAATATCGCCGGTGCAACAAATGCAAATTATACGGCAAATAAATCCGGTTCCTATCAGGTGAAAATTACAACCACTGGAGGATGTTTTGCTACTTCAGCAGCCACCGTGGTTTCTGTGTATAATACACCTACAGCAAATATTTATGCTCCATGGGGAAATGATCTTTGCGGATATGCATGGCTTTGGTTATATACGAATTACGGAGCAAGCTATACGTATCAATGGTATAAAAGTGCCACTCCAATAGCGGGTGCAACGAATATTAATTATTATCCTGCTTTCACAGGAAAATATAAAGTGACCGTCACGAATGTGAACGGTTGCTCTAAAACTTCTTCTTCCTATACAATTTATAAAACATGCAGGGAAGATGATCAGCAACCGGTTGCAGAATCTTTAATTGTGTATCCAAATCCCGCAAATAATTTTGTGGGTGTGCATCTGGATCTCGGTAACGGATTTGCCGGCAGCGCTGAAATTGTTTTATACAATACGCTGGGAGAGAGGGTCATTGCACAATCTGCTGAAATTATCAATGGCACGCTCACCACTGAAATGGATTTGTCGGGTACGAATGCTTCCGGTATTTATTTTATCCGTGTTATTACCGGTAATGCTACTTTCGATAAGCAGGTTACCATAATAAAGTAATTTTATTTTGTCAGGTGAACACTGAAGCACAATCAAATTTCAGTTGATATTCCTGTGCGTATTCCATCAGGGCAGTTCAGGTACAACGTAAGGGGAAAATCATTTCACCCAGATCTCATCTGCAAAGATCCAGCTTTTACCTCCGGCACCCGGATGCCAGGCAGGCACGGGCCCTGCGTTATACGCGATGAATTTTATATATCGTGCTTTTACCGGATCGAAATGTGCGATCATATCCTGTATTTCTTTTGAGTCGTAATTAGTGCCATCAATCGTATTGGATATAATTGCAACGGACTTGAATTTTTTTCCGTTATTCGAAATCAGGATCTCCAGTTTTGATGGCATCCATACCCAGCTTCTTACATCCTGTAAAAATCCGCCGCCTGCAGAACTGATTTGTTTTTTTCTGCCCATATCCAGCACTAATTCAACATTTTGTCCCTGCCATCCCTGCCACATCCCCGTTCTGTAATCGTCGCCACCACGCAACCCGTCAATAAGTGTATTATTTCCTCCACCGGTGTACTGATGATCATTTTCCGTGAGATAGTGAATCGAATAGTCTGCATTTAATTTCGAAAATCTTCCCGTGCTTATTTTACTCACCTGCCCGGTCGCATCTTTGCAATATGCATAAACGGTGACCGAACTATCTGTGATAAACGGCCCGGTATAAAGAATTCCATTTTGATACACATCGGGGTCATTTATTGTATAGAAGTTCTCGTCGCCATTGAGTGGTATTATCGAGATCTGTAATGTATCCCGGAAACTTGCAGCCGATGTTTCAATTACCGGCGCCATTACGGGTTTTCTTACAATGCGCGCATCAAAGCGATTTCCCCAGTCTGTGTTTTTTACCGGAGCTGTTGCAAAGGATAATGTTCCTCCCGAAATAATGGTATTGTGATCAATAAATGAACCGGGATATAAAGTATTATTCAGCAATGCATAATTTGTATATAAATCCTGCTCCTCCTTTCGCGGTGCACTGATACTGAATGTTTTTCCGGACGCACAATGTATTACAACAGAGTCAAAGAGAGGAGTGGTTAATGCGTATTCGGTGCTGCCCGGACAAACGGAAAAAATGCCCATTGCACTCAATACATACCACGCACTCATTTGTCCGCAATCTTCATTTCCAATGAGCCCGTCCGGTGCATTTTTATAAAAATTATGCATTATTTCTGCAACGCGTTCCTGTGTTTTCCAGGATACATTCAGATAATTATACATATAAGCAATATGATGACTCGGCTCGTTTCCGTGTGCGTATTGTCCGATCATTCCGGTAATATCAGATTGCTCGCGGCCCGTCGTGGAATGGTTTGCCGTAAATAATGCATCCAGTGCATTTTCATATCGTTTTTTATCCTCGGGACGATTGATCGTATTAAAATACTGCGGAAAGAAAAAGGCATACTGCCATGCATTCGCTTCCGTATAATTGAAATTCACTTCAAACGGATCAAAGGGCTTGTACCATCCTCCGTTAAATCGCGGACGGGCGAAAAGATCTTTGTTGATCAGGTTCAGATAATTAAAGGAACGTTCCCTGAAATATGTATAATCATCATTTTCCGGAATTACTTCCGCATCAAATTTAATCCCCGGTTCCTCCGGTACCAGAGATGAAAATTGCGCAATACACCAGTCATCATACGCATATTCAAGCGTTTTGGAAACCGACTCCGGTTCTTCATTACTTTCAATAAATCCTTTTGATTTATAAAAACGAAGTCCTCCCTCCTCTGCATTTGCCGAATGTTTCATCGCTTCCAATGCAAGCGGCATATCAAATCCGCGGATGCCTTTAACGGCTGCATCGGTAATTACAGGCACACTATGATAACCGATCATGCAATTTGTTTCATTGCTGCTGAGTTCCCACACCGGTAATCGTCCGCCCTGCTGATACTGCATCAGAAATGTATTAATAAAATCACTTGTTCGCTTTGTGTCAATGATCGTAAACAGTGGATGCTCACCTCTGAAAGTATCCCATAAAGAAAATACCGTGTAATAATCAAACCCGGATGCAATATGGATGAGGTTATCCCGTCCTCTGTATTTCCCATCCACATCTTCATAAATATTCGGCGCTAGCATACAGTGATACAACGCCGAATAAAAAATAACAAGCTGATTCGTCGGATCGGTCAATGATTTTTTTGATTCTGAAATATCTTTTACCTCAATTTTGCCCAATGCATCGTTCCATTTGCGTTCTGCTTCTTTTTTTATTTTTTCAAAATCCCATCCCGGATTTTCCGCCGCAAGATTTTTCCAGGCACCGGCACAACTCACCGGAGAGAGTGCACATTTTACATATACCGGATCTTTTCCGTTCGTGGAAAACTGAAAAAATGCGCTGAGTTCAGTATCGCTTACAATTGCGGAGTGAAATTGTTTCGCATTGATATTTTCGAGTCCGGCGCTGTCCTTTATCCCGGCATATATAAATGGCTGTGAGAATTCAATTGCGAAATACAGCCATTGATCCTTCGCCCACGATGAACTGCGGCGCAATCCCTGCACCTTCGTCGGTGAGATCACCTCAATATACGATCCTTCCAGCAACCGGTCGCGGTGATTCAGATCGAGAATTATATTCAATTTTCCCTTCTCCGGAAAATTATATTTATGCATTCCGGTTCTTTCTGTTGCCGTTAATTCAACAGGAATATTTCCGTCTTTCAGAACAACAGTATAATAACCGGGTGATGCCTTTTCAGTAGCATGAGAAAAACCGGATGCATATCCTTTAGCCGGATTATTTTCCGAAATATTATTTAATTGTACTTCGCCGGTTGTCGGCATTAATAAAATATCACAATAATCAGCCACACCTGTTCCGCTGAGATGGGTATGGGAAAATCCATAAATAACAGAATCAGAATAATGATAACCGCCGCATCCGTCCCAGTCAGAATAACCGTCAGGGCGCGTGTCAGGACTTAATTGCACAAAACCGAATGGCAGTGTTGCGCCCGGATAAGTATGCCCGTGACCACCGGTGCCGATAAAAGGATTTACATATTGAGTGAATTGGGAAAATGCCGGTTGAATCAATATAATCAACGAGATGGCCAGGATTGTACAGCACCTGTTTATCATTCTGTAAAAGTAGGTATTTCGATAGCAAAATACAGTGCTGCAAGCATGTCTTTTCAGCCCTTTGCATCCAGCTCTTTCCAGATCAGAGAGGCGCTGCCGAGGATCGCCGCCTCGCTTTCTTTTAATCCGCTGGGTACGATCGGGATCTTATTTTTGTAAATCGGCAATAAATAATTTTCAAAGCTTTTAATGGTGGGTTTAAAAATAAGGTCACCCGCCTGCGCGAGCCCGCCGAAAAGAAATATTTTTTCCGGTCGCGTATAACAAACAGAATTAGATAACGCAAACCCGAGAATTTCTCCTGTTTTTTCAAATGCCTCGTTGGCAAGTGCATCACCTTCCAGCGCGATTTTACATAATTCTGCACTGTCGATCATATTGCCGAGGCTGGTGCGGAATTTATCGAGATTTTTATTCCGCAATAATTCATAATATGTTTTTACAATACCCGGCGCACTCACATATTGCTCCAGGCAACCGCGGCGTCCGCAGGGACATTCGCGACCGTTGCGGTGCACGATGGTATGTCCCACTTCACCCGCAAGGCTGTCGAATCCGTATGCGATATTACCGTTCACAACGATGCCGCTGCCGAGTCCGGTGCCGAGCGTGATAAATAAAAAATCCTTCATACCTCTCGCCGCGCCGAAATACATTTCGCCGATCGCTGCCGCCTTTGCATCATTGGTGAGTGCTGCGGGCAATGAAAATGTTTTTTCAAAAAAATCCTTTAACGGAATTACGCCCTTCCATGGAAGATTAGGTGCAAAATCGATTGTTCCCTTATAGAAATTTCCATTGGGTGTTCCGATACCGATGCCTTTCAGCGTGCAGTTTTTTTCTTTGCATTGTGCAGATGCCCATTGAAAAAGATCACGCGGTAATTTTTCCGGATCGGGATATCCTTTTGTTTTTACTTTATCGGTAGCGAGAATTTTTCCTTCGCGGTCCACAATACCGAATTTAATTCCGGTGCCGCCAATATCAATTCCTAATACAACTTCACGCATGGATCTGTATTAAATTTGAGTAAGTAATCTTCTGTGATAATTAATTTGCCCGAGATGATAGGTGAGATGTCCCAGTAAATACACCAGCACGTAGGCAGTTGTTTTTCCCGCGCCGAATTTATCGGTGGGATACGGGGCATTTAATTGAGTTTCGTTCAATGCCGACAACGTGGTATCTGTCATCGCATAAACATTTTCCAGCACCTGTAGCAGGTTTGCTTTCGGAATATTTTTATCGCTGAACTCCCTGTCGCGGTCGCGCACATATCCTGTATTTCCCAGGTAAGTGCCGATAAAAAAATTGAGGTTACCGGCCAGATGCAATGCCAGATTGCCTGCGCAATTATTGATGCCTGGTGCCAGTTTCCATATATCGGCCTCGTTGAAATAGGCTTCAATTTCAGTGATGAGGGAGCGAAGGTTCCTTAGGTATACTTCACGAATGTCGTTTACCATGATAATTATTTGACGTCAATATTACAAAAAGGGCGTGTCCCTTGCCTTTTTTTTGCCGTAAAATATGGTGACCTGACTGTATTTCCTCAAAGGAAATCAGCGGCTTACAACCCAGGCCGGGCTATTCGCTTCAATCTTTTTGCTGAAAAAGCAAAAAGGATTTACGCTTCTATCCCTCACGCGAAAATCACATCAAAAAGCAAGTAGGAGTGAAAATGAATCAGCGAATCATCCTGTTACGAAAATT
>CAYTFT010000002.1:0-25725 GCA_964437155.1 uncultured Chitinophagales bacterium
TATAGAACCGCAGTTTTCGGTATATCCTAATCCGGCAGCTGATAATATTGTGATCAGCGGCGAAAATTTGCCGTCAGCAGCAACCATTGAAATATTGAACCTCCAGGGACAAACGGTCATGCAGAAACCTGAACAGCAAATCACGGGATCCTGTCAGTTCGATATTAGCGGCCTTGCTCAGGGAACGTATATCATGCTCATCAGTAGCAGTGCGGTTAGCCTGCATGCCACATTCGAGGTTATCCGGTAATCTTCCCGGAATTTTTTTATTATTCTTCGCCAGCACTGGTGAAAAAAACACCGCTAGGGGAGCAAACAATTCTTTCCTCACATCTGGCAAATATTAAAGTTATGTTACCTTTATATTATGCGTATCATGGCTTTAGCAGTTATGCCCTTCATTACGTGCTTACTCATGTTTTCACCCGGAGTTATCAATGCGCAGGCGGGTACCCGTCCTAATTTTATTTTTATTGTTGCAGATGACCTGAATGATTATGTGGAAGGGTTTAACGGGCAACCGCAGATCGAGACCCCTTCGCTGGTTTCGCTGGAAGAAAACGGAATGCTCTTTACCAATGCATTCTGCAACGCACCTGTTTGCGGACCCTCACGTACCAGCTTTCTTTCCGGCAAGGACATATATTATACACAGGTATATGATAATAATGAGTATATCGATGATTTTCGCTCCAATTTTACCGCAGCAAAAAATAACGAAGAGGTAATAACACTCCCCGAGCATTTGAAAAATGAGGGCGGGTATTATACCATGAGCATCAATAAAGTATTTCATAATCCATGGGATAAGGATCTTGACACTGGCACTCCGGACCCCTGTGAAAAATCCTTGTCGTGGAGCCGTTGTGTCTCATTTGGTGATTATACCGAAACGCTCGATTATTTTGCCACAACCTATGAAGGTGTAAATAAATTCAAATGGGGACTGCTCGATGATTCTGTCGAATCAATAATGAAAGATGTTCGGGCAGTAGATACTGCCATACGTTTTATACATGATATCGCCTCCGGCGCAATAGTGCCCTGTGAGGGTGCCTTTTTTCTGGGTGTCGGACTCGCACTTCCGCATCTCGACCTGTATGTACCTGAACAGTATTTTTCAGAGGAATATGTTCAGGATATTTTTGAAGTGCCCTTCGATAAACCATACAATGATCCGGTAAATGCATTTCCGTACAACGGGATCGTTATGCCGCCGCAGCCGGTTCCGGCTTTCAGTGATTATGATAATCTTGGTCCGCTTGGAAAAGAGATAGCAACGGGCCAGTATAATATGGAAACATCATTTACTGATTATTATGATTCACTTGCAACTGTACCGGAGATCGATCCGGGATTATCAGATGAAGAGCGCGCATTTATACTTATGGAATCTAAAAAAGCAAATGCAGTGATGGCTTATATGGCCGGTATTCAGTTTATGGATAAACAGATCGGCAGGCTGCTCGATTCGCTTGCTGCATATCCTGCCATCAGTGAAAATACCATCATAATTTTTATTGGTGATAACGGATTCTCTTTCGGAGAAAAATATCATTGGCTCAAAAGAAGTTTCTGGGAAACAGATGCGCGTGTTCCTTTTATTATTGCAGACCCTTCTCGTCCGGGCGGACAGATCTGCAACAAACCCGTTGCATTGCTGGATCTTTATCCGACAATTTGTGATCTGGCAGGAATATCTTATCCGGTATTCAGTGACAGCAGTTATTATCTTGACGGGAAAACAATTTTGCCGCTGCTCGATGATCCGTTAACGGAATGGGAGCGTCCGGTACTTATGACATTTGAAGAAGAAGAAAATAAAGAATGTTCATGCTTTCCTCAATATGCAGTGCGCTGGGACCGATTCAAATATATACTCTATACATCTGATGGAGGCAATCCCTATGATGAATGTAATGCAGACTCGAGTTTCAATGAAGAAGAATTATATGAAATCGGTATTGACAGAGAAACCGATCCGAATGAATGGAACAATCTTATTAGTAATAATGATTATCTGCCCGTAATTAATTATCTCCGTCAATGGCTGCCCGGGTCTCCATTATATCTGCAGAAAACTTTCAAGGCGCATATTGATGAATCCGGTGCGGGTTGCCTTGCCGATTATTCGGATACTATCGATCTTCATTTTTCTTTATTCGATACCAACGGAATCTGTATTACAGCACCACTCGGATATACCTACCGCTGGACAAATAATCTGACGGATGATACAGTATATGGTAACTGGATCCAATTCCCCGTCAGCAATATTCCTCCTGACAGTTTTGCCATACATGAAAAAGTGATCTTTTATTTAGAGATGGTGGATGATGTCACAAATGTTATCTCCGGTTTTGACATTCGATATCTGTATATAGATCCGATAAATGCGCCTTCTGTAACTTTTCATGTATCATTCCTTAGTCCGACAACCGTTCAGGTGAGTGATGTTGTGATCACGCATTCATATAACGATATCTGGTGGGACATGGGTGACGGCACAACTATTCATGAGAATGAACCCGGTCCGTATACATATGCTGCTGAAGGAACATATTCAATAGTCTGTTTCGTACAGTTTGGAAATGACAGTTCCTGTTTGGTCAGTTTTACGGAAGATGAGATTCTCGTGAGCGATTCGGGGACGAAAACGGATCTTTTATTGTATCCCAATCCCGCGGACAGCTACCTGCAAGTGGCCTGCGAAACAGGCGAGGATCCGGTTTTCCTTAAAGTTATCAGCCTCACCGGACAAGTTGTAAGTACTGATAATATGGAGGGAACAAGTCCCTTTACAATTGAAACAAGCAGTCTGCCGCAGGGAAACTATATCCTGCAGGTTATAGCAGGAAAACAAAGTTATGCTGCAGGTTTTTCGGTGGTGCATTAAACCTGACCGCAACCCGGAATTGTTAACATATGATTGTTTAGCGGGAAAATTATCTTCTGACCCTGCGTGCAGCAACTCATTTACAATTTTCATATATAATTCAAGTTAAAAAATGAGGCTTTTCGCAGGCGTTTGTGTCTGCAGGCCAATATTTTTGGTAAATTTACCGGCCAGAAAAAACTGTATGCGCTTCTGCCTGAAATTCATTACACTCCTGCTCCTGATCTCATCAATCCGCACCTTTGCACAAACAGGTGAAAAACCCAATATCATTCTCATTGTATTCGATGATATGAATGACTGGACACAACCGCTTGGAGGACACCCGCAAACGGTTACACCAACGCTCAGTACTATTTCAGATCTTTCTACCAATTTTACAAATGCATATTGTTCCGGTCCCGTTTGCGCCGCATCAAGGACAAGTTTTCTATTAGGGAAAAATCCTTCTTATACGGGAGTTTATAATAATGAGGAATTCAATGATCTTGATTTTCGCGCAAATTTCCCACCCGAAAAATATATCATCACCCTTCCCGAATATCTCAAGGACCACGGAGGGTATTATACCATGTGCCTGAATAAAATATTTCATGCAGATCAGAATCTGAATGATTATGATACGATCACGCCTGATCCCTGTGCGAAACTTCTATCCTGGAATGAAATGATATATGCAGGCAATGATGGTGGTGTTATCAGCACCGGTGAATCACAGGATGAAGATATTGCCACATTTGAATGGGCAAAACTGGATGACTCATTCAACAGCGAAATGCAGGACTATACGATGACAGATGAAGCGAATGCTTTTTTAGAGAATTATGATGAAAATCCTGCAGACTACTGCAATAAACCGTTTTTTCTTGCACTGGGTTATCATAAACCGCATCTGCAATTATATATACCGGACCAATATTATCTTCCCTATTATGTGAGTGATTTTAATGATGCACCTTTTGAAATACCGTATAATTATCCGGTCAATGCATATCCATTTAATGGTGTTGTACTATCACCGCAGCCAGAGGATGAATATGCGGATTTTGAGGAGCTCGGATTTGTGGGAAAAAGCCTTGCATCCACAGGCGTGCATAATGATTTTATAGAATGGGGTAACAATATGGCTGCCGACATCATTCTGAGTGATACACTGGATACGGAATCCACTGCCGAAATACTCGGCAAATCAAAAATTGCAAATGCAACAATGGCCTATCTGGCAGCTATCCAATTTGTTGATGCGCAACTCGGACGGTTCTGGGATGAACTGAACACACATCCGGATATTCTGAATAATACCATCGTTATTGTTATCAGCGACCATGGATATTCTCTTGACGAAAAAAAGCACTGGAAAAAAAATACACTGTGGGAAACAGATATCCGGGTGCCGTTCATGATTGCCGATATGCGAGATCCGGTGCATGCAACAAGTGCGGTTCCTGTAAGCCTGCTTGACCTTTTTCCTACCCTGTGCGATATCACCGGTAATCCATATCCGTTGTTTCCGGACAGTACGGATTATCTCGAAGGAAAAAGTCTTTTACCGTTGTTATCAGAACCGGATCTTCGATATGAATCACCCGTACTTACCACATACAGAGCAGAAGCCGGAAAACAGGCATCCTGTTACGAGCAATATTCCGTTCACAATAACAGATTTCATTATATACGATACCGTTCGAATAACGTGAGCGGTGAAGTTGCCTGCAGTGATTCAAATTCTGTTTATGAAGAAGAATTATACGAGATCGGACTCCAGAGAAATACCGATCCGAATGAATGGAATAATATTGCCACTGATACTGATTATTTACCGGTGAAAGAATATTTGTCGGAATGGTTTCCGGGCGGACCGATGTACAATAAAAAAACATTCAATCCGGAAATTAAATCCTCCTCTGATGATTGTCTTGTTTCTGCGGGGCAGACCGTCACATTTGATTTTGATCTTTATGATTCAACCGGCGTCATGATCGCACCGCCGGAAGGCTATGCATATTACTGGACGAATAATGTTACGGATGATACAACATTCGGCCTTTCCTATCCGATCCTGATCACTGATCAGTTAATAAATGATGCCGGTGACCGGCTGTTTATTTATTTTCATATGGTTGATCTTGCAAGCGGTATTAAAAAAGGTTTTGATCTGAATTATTTTTATATGACAACCGGTGGCGCTCCTTCTGTCACCTATAATATCCTGGCTGCATTTCACTCCACTACGGTGAATGTAACCAATATTGATATTTCCGGAGAATACAATTCTATATGGTGGGATTTCGGAGATGGTTATACTTTTTATGGAGCAAATCCCGGCCCGCATACATATACCAGTTACGGCAGCTATACCGTCACCTGTAATATCAGCTACGGAAATTTTGACACCTGTATCATTTCAAAAAGCACGATGGTTGAAACCATTTCCTTTGATTACTGGCAGGATGATCTTTTATTATTGTTCCCGAATCCGTCCGGAGATATACTGAATGTTGCAACAAAAGAACTTGTTTCAGAAGGCGAGATCTTTATTACAGATATTACGGGTATTTTGCGTGCATATTATAAGATCGACCATAATGCCTTACTCATTCAGCGGTTCGACCTTACCGGATGGGTGCCTGGGTTTTATGCGTTTACATTAAAAACGCCTGATTCAACCGCAACAGTTCCCTTTATTAAAATGTAACCCATGACACGTGTATCCTGTTCCTGTTTATTAATTTTATTAACAGCATTGCCGTTATTACAGGTGTCGGCCCAGGCCGGAACAAAACCGAATATCATTTTAATAGTTGCTGACGATCTGAATGATTATATTGATGATCTCGGCGGCAGCCCCGAAGCAGAAACACCAAACATAGACAGATTAACATCCAAGGGCACGGTATTTACAAATGCAACCTGCCCTTCACCACTTTGTTGTCCGTCACGAACCAGTTTCCTGACAGGTAAGGATGCATCCTATACCCAGATCTATAGTGCCGTCGGATATAAGTGTACTGATTTCAGCAAGAATTTCACTCCTGCAAAAGGCAATGATGAATATTTCACGATTCCCGGATATTTAAAAGACAGCGCAGGATATTTCACGTACGGGCTGAATAAAATATTTCATTGCTACGAAAATTATCAGGAATATGATGCGACAACCATTGATCCCTGTTCAAAAGGATTGTCTTGGAATAAAATTTTCGTCTATAACGATTCGGCAACCCTGGCTCCTGGTGTTGTCGAAGAAGGAATTACAAATAATGAATGGGCGGTGATCAGCGATACAATGGAAAAGCATATGATGGATTATGTTGCCGTTGATTCCGTCACGCAATTTATCCGGCAGTTTGTGAATGATCCGGCATCAACCTGCAATAATCCGTTTTTTATTGCACTCGGTATAAAAAAACCACATAAGCCGCTCTATATACCCGAAAAATATTTCAGGGAAGAATATATTGAGGATTTTTATGCGGAGCCGTTTGATATCCCGTATAATTATCCTTTCAATGCATTTCCTGTAAATGGTGTCATTCTGCCACCGCAACCCGAAATTCCGTTTTCTGATTATTATAATCTTCCCGCTGACAGTATGGGACAGCATATGGTGGCAGGCGCCGATGATAATTTTGTAGACTGGGCCGAAGAACAAAGTCCGTTGCCGGAGATCAATCCTTTTTTTAATGACTCCGTAACGCTTGATGTTTTAGGATGGTCAAAACGTACAAATTGTTTTCTCGCCTATATCGCAGGTGTTAAATATATTGATGCACAAATCGGAAGACTTCTTGATTCATTGGAAGCAATACCAGAAGTTTATAATAATACAGTTATCATAATTGTTGGTGACAACGGTTATAGTCTCAGTGAAAAAAAACACTGGGGCAAACGGGCAATGTGGGAGACCGACCTGCGGATCCCTTTTGTAGTCACCGATTTGCGCAATCCGGAAAAACAGATCAGTAATGCAAGTGTCAGTCTGCTTGATCTTTTCCCGACGATCTGCGATCTTGCTGGTGTTGCATATCCGACTTTCACAGACAGCAGTTCTTACCTCGACGGAACAACTCTCATCCCGTTGATGGATGATCCTGCTGTTTTATGGGAACGCCCTCAGCTTACATGCGTGAAAAAAGAAACAAATACCGAGGGCTCCTGCAATCCGCAGTATTCTGTTCGTAATAACAGGTTTCATTATATCAGGTACCAGTCAAATGGCGGCGGGGACACTCTTTGTGATCCAGCGAACAGTTATTTTGAGGAAGAGCTGTATGATATCGGATATAACCGTGAGACCGATCCGAATGAGTGGAATAATCTGGGCCGTGATAAGGACTTCCGGCCTGTGATGACTTATCTGCAGCAGTGGCTTCCTGACAGTATTTATTTTTTGCAGAAAACTTACCGGGCTGTTATTGACAGCGTTGAGCCGGGATGTTTTCTTGATACATATGACACACTGTCCCTGAGCTTTCAGTTATTCGATACGGCCGGTACGCCGATTGCACCGCCGGGCGGACTCTTGTATCAATGGACCAATAATCTTACAGATGACACCCTCACAGGGTCAACAGCGATATTCCCGATAAGTACCATTCCGGATTCCATCCTCGGGTCAGAAGACTACCTTATCATTTATCTAGCCGCAATGGATACATTGAAAAAATCGATCGCGGCCTTTGATATGAAATATGTTTATGTAAATCCCGATGATGAACCGGAGGTTTCGTTTTCCATTGATCCCGGCGGCCTTACCTGTTCGGTTGAAAATTTTATTATTACCGGCGCCTATAAAAATTTCTGGTGGGAGATTGAAGGAGATTCCGTAAGTTTTAATGCCCTGCCGGGACCCATCACCTTTGACCTGCCCGGCGTTTATACTATCACCTGTCACGTGACTTATGGAAATAACAACTGCATAAATTCGGTTTCACAAAACGTTAAAGCCTACATTCAGGAATATTTCAAAAAGAATATTCTGTTCGCATTGCCAAACCCGGCGCACGATGATGCAGTCATGTATCTGAAATCCGGATTCAACGGGGGCACAATCACCCTGTGGGAACTGAGCGGGACTCCGGTTAAAAGTATTACCTTAGCAGAAGACACAGGACCCTATTATAAACTGGACCTGGAGGGATTTCAAAACGGATTTTATATTGTCACTTATCAAAATCAATCAACCATCCTTTCAACCGCTCTGATAATTGCCAGATAAATGAATTTGCGACCCCTTTTAATGCACCTTGTTTTTTTTGTTTCAGCTATTTCCAGGCCCGCTGCATTATTTTCACAAGCCGCTGATAAACCTAATTTTATTTTCATCGTCGTAGATGATCTGAATGATTATGTGGAACAACTCACGGATCAGCCGCAGATTACAACACCTGAAATAAAAGCGCTTGCCGAAAGCGGCACACTCTTCACCAATGCATATGCAAATAATCCCGGCTGCGCTCCCTCCCGCACAAGCTTCATGAGTGGAAAAGATATTGATTATACCCAGGTGTATAACAATAATGATTATCAGAGTAAATTCCGCGACAATTTCACTCCTGAAAAAAATAATGAAGAAGTATTTTCCTTCCCGCAGATGTTAAAGGATTCAGGAGGATATTTTACTTTTTGCATCAATAAAGTATTTCACAACCCTACTGAAAACGATTTCGATAAGACCATCACTACACCAATGTGTGATAAAACCCTTTCGTGGAACCGGCTGAGTTATGGCAGTGATTCCGATTCCCTTCTTGCACGATTCAGCGAATTTTCTTTCGGTGATCATTTCGACTGGGGAATGATTCCCGACTCACTGGAATATTTAATGGAAGATGTGCTCGCCGCAGATACTGCAATTAATTTTATTCATGCGTTTGCCGACAGTTCCGTTTACACGTGCGGAAAACCATTTTTTCTGGGGTTGGGGATTTCCCGTCCGCATAGCGAGCGCTATATTCCCGCAAAATATTTTCCTGATTATTTTATGGAATCTGTCTACGATGAACCATTTGTATATCCATACAATGATCCAATAGGAGCATTTCCCTATAACGGCGTTGTAATGCCTGCACAACCGGATACCATTTACCAGGATTATTACAATCTCCCGGAAGGAGGAATAGGCCGTTCCTTTGCTGATAATGGAAAAGTATATGAAGACATAACAGATTTTGTGGACGGACTTTCACCGTTACCGGAAATTGATCCCGGACTTACCGATGAACAACGCAAAGCTGTTTTATTTGAATCGGTAAATGCCGATTACAATATCAATTATATCGCTGCGGTTGATTTTGCAGATGCACAGATCGGCCGTGTTCTCGATGCTCTGGACGCACATCCCGAACTAAAGGAAAATACAATTATTATTCTTGTCGGTGATAACGGTTATTCCTTCGGAGAAAAAAGACACTGGACAAAATGGAGCCTGTGGGAGCCTGATCTGCGTGTGCCGTTTATTATTGTGGACCCTTCCAAACCGGGCAATCAACAGTCTGCCGTTCCCGTTACATTGCTGGATCTCTTTCCCACCATTTGTGATATGGCAGGTGTGGCATATCCGACATTTGCCGATGGGTCCAAATATGTTGACGGTAAAAGCCTGATTCCTTTGCTCGAAAATCCGGAAGCTATTTTTGAATTTCCCGCTGTAAGCACGTATAAACAAAATATGTCGGTTGGCTCCTGCTATCCGAGTTATTCGGTGCGCAACGACAGGTTTCATTATTTGCGCTACCGGAAAAATAACGACGGCACTTTCGAAACCACATTTTGCGATTCGGGTTATGTCGGATTTGAGGAAGAATTATATGAAGTAGGTGTGCATCGCGAAACAGATCCGCATGAATGGAATAACCTTATAGAAAATGATGATTACAAACCCGTGATCAATTATCTCGAACAATGGGTAACCGACAGTATTCTTTATCTCCAAAAAACATATAAGGCCTTTATTAAAAATGATGAACTCAGTTGTTTCGCTTCCAATGATGATACACTTCATTTATTTTTTGATCTGTATGACACAACCGGAGTAATGGTATCGCCGCCCGGAGAATATGTATATAAGTGGAGCAATAATCTTACAGCAGATGTATTTTACGGCACATCAGCAGATTTCGACCTTCAGTTAATTCCCGCGGCTGCATTCACTGCCAATGCGCGGCTCATGGTCTATCTCGAAATGATCGGAACCGATGGAAAAACGATCGCCGGATTTGACCTTAAATATTTTTACCTGAATGATGCGAATGCGCCGGAAGTAACATTCACTGTAACGAATACCGAAGCGCAGGACGTTTGTATTCTCGATTATTCGATCACCGGTTCATATACAGATACATGGTGGGATTTTGGTGACGGGCACACGAGTGAAGAATTTCTTCCGGGAACCTATACCTATGCTTCGAACGGTGTATATACAATTACCAACTTTGTTGAATATGGAAACGACAGTTGTGTGGCAGCCTTCACGAAAAATATTACCGTAGAGAATGTTTCGTATGATCAGAAAATGGAAGTGAGTTATTACCCCAACCCGGCAAGCAATACCCTCAGGATCAATTTTCCGGCACAGCTCGAATTTGCCACGCTGGATGTGTATGATATTACCGGAAAAAAGATCAGCTCGCTGGATTACTATACCAGTTGCTGTGAGTTTTCCTGTGCACTCGACGTATCCGCCTACACTTCCGGTGTCTACCTTTTTGTTTTACGCAGCGGAAATAAACGGTATCCCGCCACCTTCGTGGTTGCACATCACTGATTTTCCCCGGACATATGTAAAGTGTATAACGATTCGTTATTGCAAGGCGCCGTTTGTTGGCAACAATGACCCCCAAATGACAAACGTATTGTTAACTTTGTGTGGAATCGGGTAAATTAGTATTTTTGGTAAAGTATAGCATGACCGTCCGTATGAATAGACTTCTCATAGCCGTTTTATTAAGTTTCACTGTTTTGAGCGCCTCGGCTCAGGATATTCATTTTTCGCAATATTCCCAGTCGCCCCTCACGCTCAATCCGGCCTTTACGGGCCTTACACCCTGTACCTATCGCGGTGTTCTGAATTACAGGAACCAGTGGGCAAGCGCCGTTGGTCCTGCATCTTACCAGACATTTGCCGGTTCTTTTGATGCCGGGTTGCTGCGCGATAAAATGGATGGCAACATTCTGGGCGTTGGCGGCATGATCTATAATGATGTTTCCGGCGACGGATCCCTCAAGAATCTAACGGTGATGGGATCATTCGCTTACCATCAGAAACTCGGCAGCGATAATCATTATATTTCTGTAGGCGGGCAACTCGGACTCGTGCAGAAACGCGTGGATTATACCAAGCTCATTTTTGAATCTCAGATCGGTCCTAACGGTATCGACCCCACATTACCCAGCGGAGAGTTTGGGGATGATAATTTCTCTTACCTCGATGTGAACGCCGGTGTCAACTGGAGAAGCCGGTTCAGCGATAAATTTGCAGTCCAAATGGGCGGTGCTTATTTCCATCTCAGCGAACCCACCGAAAGTTTTTACAACTATAACGTCAATAAGCTCAACGCACATTATGTCGCATATACTTCCATGAAATTCGGCGTTGGTAAAAGCTCTGTTATTATGCCTTCGTTCCTGTATATGGAACAAACAGAAGGCTCCAATATTCAGATGAACAGCGGAATTGATGTAGGCGTGCAACTGGAAAAAGGAATTTCAATGGCGTATATCGGAGCGCATTACCGCTCGGTAGATAATATTGATGTGGCAGATGCGATCATCGCCAATCTCGGACTCGATTATAACAATATCAATTTCGGATTGAGCTATGATATTAATATTTCAGGATTATCTACCGTAACCGATTACAGAGGCGGTATCGAATTATCTTTCATTTACTGGGGATGTATTGATGTGAATCCGAAAGTTAAACCCATCGACTGTCCGCGATTCTGAACCTGCCTTTAAAATAATTTAAACCCTGCAATTAAATTGCGGGGTTTTTTATTGTATCAACCCAAATTGTTTATATGCCGTATTCCAAGATGTGCATCGCGTATTTTAAGATCAAATTGAGTTTTGAAAGAATAAAGTATTCAGCCGTAAACCGGTTAAGGGATGGGCGCTACAAGGGAAATTGCGAAACATTACGAAAGTTTAAAACGCAATGCCCGTTGAAAACAGCAGGTAACACGTTGTGAATTTAATTTCGGGTGTGAAAAAAATGCGATCCGCATCATACTATTTTCACATCAAAAAAACTTAATCACCTCCTTCTCGTCCACCCTGAACTGCGGGTGATAAATGCCTTCTTCTGTTCCGGGACCGCAACTGATGATCATATTAATTTCCGAATTACGGGGCAAACTGAGATAACGTTTTACGCGAACAGAATCAAATCCTTCCATCGGACAGGTTGCATACCCTTCTGCAACCATACTTAGCATAAACGTTTGCGCTGCTAATGCAGTTGATTTATGGCATACCACACGGAGATCGTTTTTGCTCACCTGCCATACAACCGGCCTCCAGAGAGATGCGACCGCAACAATTATTTTTCTTATGCATCCGGCAATTCCAAACCAGTCCTGAAAATAATAAAGCGGCATGAGGCGCGAATAATATTTTAATTTTCGCTGTTCGCGCGGTGTCAGTTCATTTACCGGTTTTCCAATCAGGTCAAAGTGAAACTTATAATTTGCCCGCGCCCGCTGTTTCCATTTATTTTTCGGCACTACAAAAACAACAAGTTCACAGGCAGTGCGGGCTGCACTCTGATGCATACTGTAAGCTGCGATCTTTTTTATTTTTTCAGGATCTGTAATTCTGTAAAATTCCCATAGCTGCATATTGCTGCTGTTGGGCGCGAGTGTCGCGCGTTGCAGACTGCGATGCACAGCATCACGATCAAATTCCTTCGTATGATCATATTTCCGCATTGAACGGCGGGTGCGCACAATTGCATCAAAAAATTTTGCTGATTCCAACATGGTGTCAAAATTAGGAAGAATACTATCAGCGCAGCAAGGTAACTGTTCCGCGCAATGCATACGTTTTGCCCGGCTCGTTCGCTTTTTCGAATGTTACCATCCAAACATACATTCCGATCTCCTGATCCTTTGCATCGAGCGTGCCGTCCCATCCCTGCAGAATATCATTAGTAGAAAATACCTTTTGTCCCCAGCGGTTGAAAATATCAAAAGAGAAAACGGGATAAAAAATGGGATTTAAAATATGGAACACATCATTCAGCCCGTCTTCATTCGGTGTAAATGCATTGGGAATAATTAATTCGCTTTCGCTCATGATAACAATAATGGAATCCGGTGGCGATACACAACCGTGTTCTTCCCCGGTTACATAATATACATTTTCCTCGCCGACAGAAAATGCAAGTGTAACATCACAGGTCGGACAGGAAAGATCGTCGGGGGGAAACCATGTATAATTGACACTTGTTCCTGTGATCGTTTCAACCTGCAGCATAGCAAGCGCTCCGTCATTCACAAATACCGTATCCGGAAATGCATTTATTTCAGGAGCCGCATAAATATTCACGATCACGGGAGAAGATTTTCCTTCACATCCGAACCCATCAACAACCGTAACATAATATATTCCCGTGGAATCAACGAAAAGTGAAATGGTATTCGACAGTACCGAATCATTTTCATCTGTCCATACATAACTGTCATAGCCGGCTGGTGCCGAAATGGTAGTATTATAACATCCCTGAAACGGGCCAATATCTACAATAGGTTTAGGATTTACGATAACCGTCTGCTCCACGGTGTCTGTCATATCACAGAGATCGTGAATTACCGAAGTATATGTTGTTGTAACCGTGGGCCATACAAGATGTACGTCTTCAAAAACACCGCCGGGAATCCATTCATATACATAGGGCGGAACACCCCAGTTGCCGCTTGCATACAGATCGATGGTATCGCCTTCACAAATGGTAAAATCGGGATGCATATCCGATTCCTCCGGATTTTCCTCCACTGTTTTTCCTTCTATCGTAATTACCCAGCTTCCCGATGGCATATAATGACAGGTAATATCACAGGGCGGCTTGGTGCATGAACAATGAAATGTGCGCATCTCAAATGTGAATTCATAATCATCGCATTGGGGAGGAATACATGCGATCGTATTGAACATATCCAGATCAATGCCCCAGCAGGTTCCGGCACTGTCGCCAACGGGCGGGATACAGGTCCAGAAAGATGCCGGACCGGGTGAATCATCACAGGGGCCGAGAATGCGGAATGCAGCTTCACTCATCAGACAATCGGTGACGAAAAAACATCCGAAATTTTGTGAATAATACGTGCCATCGAAATACGCTGCCGTCAATGTTGTTTTTCCGGGAACCGTTATATCCAGAAAATAATTACAGTAATCCGCATTATTCCAGCAGAGATTATCAAATTCAAATCCGATATCTCCTGCGGTGTATGTTGCTTCACCGATCAATGTGGGATCAATTACAACAGGATATTTTCTTTCCGGTGCGACCAGCCATTTTGTGTTTACTTTGATCTGCAATAAAATTCCGCCATCCGTCTGTATCAGTGAATATCCTATCGCATCCACCTGCTCCTGTTTATGTGTTTTATTTTTATCCTGATCGAGAATGATGGGTTTTTCAATGCGCAGTAAATTGAGGCCGAATTCATTTTTCAAAACAATATTCCCTTTCCACGCACCGCTCTTTAAATTGTAACCATTCGGATCTTCTTTCGCAAAACGATAGCCTGTTGGCAATGGAATAAATTCCTCCACAATTAAATAATCGGAATTTGCATCCACAACAGATTTATCCTGAATAATGAAATTCGTTTTAATGCCGCCCTTGCGGAAAGCGATCTCTCCATCCACACCCTTCCATATATTTTTGATATAGGCGCCATCCATTCCGACGGTATGATCCGTCATATTAAAATATTGCGGAGCAGATGTTGTTTTACCCGTCTGATAAAATAATTTCAGATCATCGTTATATCTGAAATCTATATCTTTTACCCGAATGGAAGTGTAATTATTAACGAAATCAAGTTTTGTCGGCAGTGGCTGTGCATCCGCTTCATATATATCCGCTGTTTGTGTCGGGTGTAAATAAAAATCTATCGCCCGCAAATTCCCCGCGGCATCATAATAATTAATAGGGCCATGTGCCTTCTGCATGTAAAAATCCTTTCCGCCGGAACCCTCTTTAATATAATACCTCGATTCAAGTGTGCGCTTTTGCAATAGTTCATAGCAACTGTCGGGTGCATTAACGGGTAACACACCAAAATCAGGATGGCTCCGTAATGCCTCCGGTGTATTTTCAATTAATTCGGATGTAATTTTTTGCGGATGTTGTGTGAAGGAAGTATAATTATTTTTTTTCACCTGCATTTGCTGCTGCGCCGAAACAACAACCGGGAGAAGGAGTAAAAAAATAAATATTCTTTTCATTGATACTTTTATTGAAAACAGATGGCCGTTCGAAAAAGAACAACCATCTGTTTAATTATTTCCACGCTGCAACGCAGGCGTTTATCTCACAAGGGTGACATTTCCCTGCAAATGAATGGTATTGCCGTTACCACCCGTTGCACTCACCTGATATACATACGTTCCCATCGGCTGATCCTGACCGAATGCTTTTCCATTCCATCCCATGCCGGCATCATTCAGTACACTCAGATCAGTAGAATGATAAACTATTTCTCCCCAGCGATTATAAATAGTGATCTCAAACCCGATAACCGCAGAACCATACACAGTGAGATAATCATTTACGCCGTCGCCATTCGGTGAGAATGCCGAAGGAATATTAACGATCGCCTCGCAATTATCTATCACTTCATTTACAAGGAAGGTTTTCGTTATATCACATGCAAGATCCGATGTATTGATATCCACCGTATAGGTTCCGAAAGCAGAAACATCAATTGTCTGCGATGTTTCACCTGTGCTCCAGCTATACGATGCTCCCGGATATCCTGCATCCAGCGTAACACTTCCGCCGATACAATATTCTGTTGTATCAAATTCTGCATACGGATATTCAACAAAGGCAGTAATTGTATCCCAGCTGTTACATCCTTCATCATCCTCACCCATTAATAAATAAGATGTTGTAGAATCAGGATATACCGTGAAATAAAAATCATCTGCAATAAGTGAATCAGATCCTATTTCATACCATTCGTAATACGGCACGCCAACAGTAAGTGAATTAAATGTAGCGCCCTGACCGTAACAAATTGTAACGTCTTCTCCCGCTTCAACAGGAACCGTTTCGATTACCGTAATTGTTTTTGAACCACTGCCGCTTCCGCATTCATTCAGCGCAAATAAATTGATTGTGTAGGTGCCGGTTTCATCCCACACAATTCCGATAACATTATTCGAAGTATCTACGATCGTTCCGCCGGTAACCGACCAGTCGTAATACGTTGTAAGGAAATACGGCACATTATAATAGGCTGTATCACCTGTACAGGCTTTGTTAGGACCCATAATGTTTACAACAGGAACATCAATTATATGCCATGTAACATATTCGCTCCAAGGCCCGGGACAACCGTAATTAATTTCACGCACCCTGAGTGTGAGGTCGCCGGTAGCACCGGTGAAGTCAATAAATATCGGATTATACGGCCATATAAATGGTGTTCCCACCCCAAACTGGAACTGATACTGCGAATTCGGATTGTACGGAATTACCGTCGCCGAACTCACCGCACCCTCACATAATAAAGTATCTTCCGGAACAATTACCGGAGGATCATCAGCAGGGGCACCGATAGATAAATGTATCAATGTACCCAACGTATTTTCACTCGGTGTTCCGCAATTTGCATTTACACGCATATACCATACACCGGCATCCAATCCCATCGCCAGCAGATCGAAATAACCCGGTATTACGAGATCAATAGTTCCGGATTCTGTATCAACAGTGAATCCCAGATCACATAAACTTGCCTGTGTAAAGAACATCGGGTCCAACACCTCAACGCAGAAAGTATTTGTATCGCAATAGGTTTCTATATCCGTGAAAACATTCACGTCGTAATTTATTGTTACGGTAACACCTGAATCTTCGGTGATACATACATATACATCTTCAATATCATTTGTCTCAATATCACAATGCTGGATACAGAATGGCCCCCAGACCGAACCAATTGTTGGCGGACTACTCGATATCACACGGATATAATAATTACATCCATCCGGAACATCCGGTACTATTCCCGAGACCGTTCCCGGAGGTGAACCCAGGGCAGGATCATAAGTAGCGTTGCTTGTAAATGTTCCAATGGTGGAAGGTGAAACAAAGCTGCCTGTGGAATCACTTAACTGAGCAGTATAAATATTACCTGTAAGAAAAACGCCTGTTGAATAAAACGGCACGTCGATCACGCTGTTCACGCAAACCGCATTCGAGTCGAAGGTGACCACGGGCGGCAATGTGGTTATAGTATTCGGACAACTTTGTATCGTAAAACAAACGCTGGCCTCGCCCGTGATCTCAGGAAGCGGCGACGTTCGCATTAATCGTATTTTATAACAGGAACCATCGGGAACACCTGCGGGGATGATGGCTGCTATGGCGCCGGTTGTATCCTCTGCCGGAATAGTGAATACGCCCAGGCTGGTGGGAGCACCGAATGCACCTGCTGCATTCGATAATTCGATTTCATATACGCCTTCACAAAGCGGAGCGGATAATGACCATCCGAAAATGAGAGTACTCAGTTTACATACAGGATCCGGAAACAACCAGTCGATCGTAATATCAACCGGACTTGCCACCTCATCATAGGTTCCAACGGCAATGATATCGTCGATAGCGAACGAAATTTTACTGGCACCGCCGCCGCCGCCGTTTATCCAGCGAAAGCCAAATTTGAGATCGGCCACGTTTTCAAATTCCGGCATTGTGATCACCTCATATTTCCAGAGGGTCTGATCGTTGTAAAGCGAGGCGCCGCAAGGGGTCCACGGACCTCCATCGGCACTGTAGTAAACCTGTCCGTAGGCTTCAGGGCTGCCTTCACAGAGATAGAAGAAAGTAAATTCAATATCGATAAGACCAAGCGTACAAAAGCCGGAGGTCATTTCGGCGAAATTGTCTGAAACATTCGTGGGGTCGTAACTGGCACAGGTAACAGCCGGGGCAGCATCCTCATCATAAATATGCAGATACTTGCTCATGGGTGCACCGCCGATAGTACCGGATTCTGTGAGGTCCTCGGTAGGTGTATTCGGGTAGCCGAAACCGCCCGTATAGCTGTTATTGATCACCCATCGGTTCGACCCGACAGTTCCGGCCGCAGGGCCCGAAGTATTCAGGGTAAATGTGGTTGTGGGCGAATTGAAGTCCTCTGTGTATAATTGAAAAGTTTGCGCCTGCAAACAAGTAATACCAAGGGCAACTGCAAGGAGTGTGGTGTAAATTTTCATCATAGGCTGAACAAAGGATACTAAGTTATGGATTTTTAAATTGAAATGTCAAATTTGGCCAATAAAACACGAGGGATGTTCACTGTTCCGTTTGAATTATGAATAGCTTCACGCAATTTTGAACTGTTTATTGAACAACTTTGAGCCGCTCATCACTTAAACGCCTCGCATCGCAGACAGCCATTTACGGAATCTCTACCATTCTGGTGCGGGTGTTGAATTATTTGCTTGCTCCGCTGCATACCAGGGTATTTATTAACCAGAGCGATTACGGTATTATTTCAGAATTATATGCGTATGTGACATTTCTGAATGTGTTGTTTATGTTCGGCCTCGAAACTGCATATTTCCGCTTTGCAGGGAAAAACGAATCGCGGCTCGATAAGGAAAGTGTTTTTGCAACAGCACAAATTTCGTTGTTCACCACAACAGCAGTATTTACTTCGGCACTGATTTTATTTGCTGATCAGATAGCAACCAGACTTGATTATCCGGGTCATGCAAATTATGTGATCTTTTTTGCGCTGATCATTGGCTTCGATACACTGGTGAATATTCCTTTTGCAAAACTCCGCCTCGAAGGAAGGCCGTGGAAATATTTTAGTATCAAACTCACCAATATTCTTATAAACGTTTCACTCAATTTCTTTTTTCTATGGCCGGCGCTTAAACATGATTTTACACTATTTGAAAAATTCGGCTATGTATACGATCCGGATTATGGAATTACCTATGTTTTTGCTGCGAATTTAATTGCAAGCGCTGTCACCTTTGCGTTGTTTATTCCTTCATTGCTGCGATTTAAATTCGATATTGCCATCTGGAAAAAACTCATGCAGTACGGGGCACCCCTCATCATTATCGGGATGGCGGGAATGGTAAATGAAACACTCGACCGCGTGTTGCTGAAATACTGGGGCAGCGGAACCATGGAAGAGAATTTAAAACAGGTGGGAATTTACAGTGCAGTGTATAAGATATCTATCTTCATGACCCTTGCGGTACAAGGTTTCCGGATGGGTGCCGAACCCTTCTTTTTCAACCACAGCATTGAACAGAATGCCCGGAAAACGTATGCGATGGTGATGAAATATTTTGTGGTGGTTTGCTGTCTTATTTTACTCGGCGTGGGTATGTTCCCCGATATTTTCAAGATCATTATCGGTGCAGAATTTCATTCCGGATTACACATCGTTCCGATCCTGCTGACGGCGAATTTATTTCTCGGTATTTATTATAATCAGGCCGTCTGGTATAAGCTCACCGATAAAACCGTTTTTGCAACAATAATCCCTCTCGCAGGTGCGGCAATTACCATTATATTAAATTATTTTCTCATCCCCGTTTTCGGATATACCGGCAGTGCATGGGCAACCTGTGCCTGTTATTTCAGTATGGTGGTGATGAGTCATTTTATCGGACAAAAACATTATCACGTTCCGTATAATCTCCGAAAGATAATTTCCTACATTGTAATTTCCATTGTGTTGTGTATGCTTGGTTTATGGGTGCTGCATATTTTTAATAATTATATGCTGACCATCATTTTACGGATCATTTTCTTTTTGCTGTTTCTTGGATTTGCATGGTGGCTTGATCTTAAAAAACTGGTGCACGGGCAGCAATAAAAAACAATATCCGGCTGAAGAAAATAAATCAATGAAAAATGCATTTTAATTTTAATCTCCATCTGATAATAAATAAAGATTCGTCCGCTATCCGCTTATGACCATCAAAATCATCAACAGATCCGATAACCCGAATCCTGCCTATGCAACCGGTCACTCCGCCGGTATGGACCTTCGTGCGCATCTTCCGGAACAGGTGCAATTGCTGCCGATGGAAAGAAAGCTGATCCCGACCGGCATATTTATCGAATTACCCGAAGGATTTGAAGCGCAGATACGCCCGCGCAGCGGACTCGCCATTAACTCGGGGATCACCCTGCTCAATACGCCGGGAACCATCGATGCCGATTACCGCGGAGAGATCAAAGTGATCGTGATCAACCTTTCGAGGGAAACATTCACGATTGGTCCGGGCGACAAGATCGCACAAATGGTGATCGCCCGATATGAAAAAGTGGATTGGGATAACGTGGAAATTCTATCTGAAACCGACCGGAATGCGGGTGGGTTCGGACATACCGGTGTCTGAGAAACCTGTTTTATCAACGGGAAAAACAATTAGGATGCGATCTCCGGCAGCCTCCGTCACAAAGATTTGTTCCCGTTCCGTTTCGCGTTTCCCGCTTACCTTTGCGGACTTAAACTTACTATCAGTACATGAAGATCATTATTCCGATGGCCGGGATGGGAAAAAGGATGCGGCCCCATACACTGACTGTTCCGAAACCACTGATACCGATTGCAGGGAAACCGATCGTGCAGCGTCTTGTCGAAGATATTGCCCAAACCACTGATGAGAAAATTGAAGAGATTGCTTTTGTGGTAGGGCGGTTCGGAAAAGAAGTGGAGGACGGACTGATACGGATTGCCGAAAGCCTGGGGGCGAAGGGAAAAATTTGTTACCAGGATGAGCCGCTCGGAACCGCGCACGCCATTTTATGTGCCGGTGATACAGTTAGCGGTCATATTATTATTGCTTTCGCCGACACATTATTCAAAACAGATTTTAAGATAGATCTCCATACCGACGGGATCATCTGGGTGAATAAAGTAGATGACTGGAAAAATTTCGGTGTGGTGGAAATGGATGCTGAAGGCGTCATCACCAATTTTGTGGAGAAGCCCGATCATTTTGTTTCCGATCTCGCGATCATCGGCGTGTATTATGTGAAGGATGGCGATTTATTGCGGAAAGAAATGCAATATCTGCTCGATAACAACCTCCGCGAAAAAGGTGAATACCAGCTCACCAATGCACTGGAATCCATGAAGCAGAAGGGAACCAGGTTCGTTCCCGGAAAGGTGGATGAATGGCTCGATTGCGGCAATAAGGATGCAACTGTTTATACCAACCAGCGTATTCTCGAATTAAAAAAAGGGTTCGAAAAACTCGTATCCGCTTCGGTTAAAAATATCGGATCGGTGATTATCGAACCTTGTTATATCGGTGAAAATGTGGTGATAGAAAATTCCGTTATCGGACCGCATGTTTCCATCGGCAACAATTCGAAAGTTAAAAATTCGTTAATCAGGAATTCCATCATTCAGAATTCCGTTACTATTACAGAAAAAAACATCGCCAACTCCATGATCGGAAGTTTTGCCTCACTGGAAGGCAAACCCGATGACCTGAGTATTAGCGATTTCAGCACGCAGGCATGATCAGATCCTACCTTAAATATCTACCGGTAATTTCCTTCGCCGTATTATTTCTATTCTCCGCCTGCAAGGCAACACAAAAAACAGGAACACCGGTTATAGGGCGGGAACCTGTAAAATCTGCAAAGGGAGTTGACTCTGTAAATGTGGAGCGCACTTTCATCGACGGATGTAAATATCTCGCACTCGATGATTACGACAACGCAATTAAATATTTCAATGAAGTATTAAAAATGGATCCGAACAATGATGCATCATTGTATCAGCTTGCAACCATCTATTTTAAATACAGCAAATACACCGAAGCGCTCGAATATGCAAAAAATGCTGCGCGCATCAAACCCGGAAATATAGAGTATCAGTTATTATACGGCGATATTCTGAATTACGGAAATACATGGTCAAAAGCAGCAGAGGTATATGAAAACGTGCTGAAGCAAACGCCGGAAAATCAAGACGTGTATTTCCGGCTTGCCTACAGTTATGAAAAAGCGGGCGACATCAATAAATCCATCAGTACATTAAAGCGTCTGGAAAAACTTACCGGTCCCGATGAACAGCTGCTCATCGAACTGCAACGTTTATATAATATTAATCAGGAGCCGGAAAAAGCAATTGAAATAATGCAGCAACTCCTGGAAGCGGATCCCGCAAATCCAACATATCTGCGATTCCTCAGCGAATATTACGAGCAGGCCGGCAATCCGGAAATGGCGGAAAAAACATTTGATATTTTATTGAAGACTGATTCCAATAATACCGATCTTCAGTTCAGAAAAGCGAGCCTCCTGCATAAGGCCGGCGATAAGCAGGGATATTATGCAACCATGCGTACTGCATTCGGAAATGCCGGCGGAAATATCGATACGAAAATATTTTACCTGGTGTTGTTTGTGGATTCACTCGGTAAACCTGAATTCAAATCACAGGACAGTGTTCTCGCATGGACGCAACTGCTCGTGCATGCGCATCCCGGTGATGCGAAATCACATGCCATGCGCGGTGACTTTTTATTTTACAGCAATCAGTTACAGGAAGCGAGATCCAGTTACCGAGAGTCGCTTGCATTGCGAAGCGATATTTATGATGTCTGGATAAAATTATTTTATATCAATTCCGATCTCCGCGATTACGATTCATTAAAAAATGTCACCAATACGGCCATTGAATATTTTCCCAATCAGCCGCTGGGTTATTATTTTAATGGCGTGGCATTAAATAATCTGAAGGATTATGCCGGCGCTGCACAAGTATTAAAACACGGCTTGCCGGTAGCTGGATCGAACGGGAAATTACGCGCCGATATGTACAGCGAGCTCGGCGACGTATATAATTCGATGAAAAATTATGCAGAGTCCGATCAGGCATTTGAAAGCAGCCTGCAATTAAATCCCGATAATCCGTTTACCTTAAATAATTACGCATATTATTTATCGGTCCGCAACGAAAAACTCGACAAAGCCGCCGGTCTTGCACAGAAAGCAATAAGCCTGGTTCCCGATAATTCTTCACTTGAAGATACCTATGCGTGGATATTATATAAACAGAAAAAATATGCGGATGCAAAAAAATGGCTGGAAAAAGCATTACAACACGGCGGAGAAAAAAGCGGCACGGTAAATGAACATTACGGCGATGTATTATATCAGCTCGGCGACACCACGCAGGCAGTGGAATACTGGATAAAAGCAAAATCCCTTGGTGAGACCTCCGAATGGATAGATAAAAAGATCAGCGATAAAAAATTATATGAATAGACCGGCGCTCGTTTTTATTTTTTCCTGCATCCTGCTTTTCAGCTGCGGCACCACGAAAAATATTTTCGGCGGCAGAGTAAAAGATATGAGCGTGGAAGAAATCGATATGCAGATCAAAGAACGCACCGTTGTATTCAATACATTTTCCGGGAAGGCGAAGGTCGATATTTCCGGAAAAGATATCAGTCAGTCGGTAAGCGCTTCCATCGACATCAGGAAAGATTCAGTCATCGGTATTTCGCTGCGGGTGATGGGCGTAGAAGGCGCCCGCATTGAGATAACGCCTGATTCTATCAAAATACTCGACAGGCTCAATCAGCAATACATCCCGCGCGATTTTTCATTTCTCGCAACGCAATTCGCCCTCAACACAAATTTCAGTGACCTGCAAAATCTACTTACCGGCAATCCCGTGTATTATGATCATTCGGTTTTAACGAAAGGTGTGAGTGACGATAAATATGTACTATTTGCGCAAAAAGATGTGTATAAAAACACGATATGGCTTTCACCGGGGTTTGATATCCTGCGTATGTTTATCGAGGATTTACAGAGCAAACGCACGCTTACACTGACTTTTGATGATTATCAGAAAATACAGGGGAGGTCGTTTGCGTTTATACGTACCCTTTTAATCGATGCAGAGAATGACCTGTCAGCCAATATCGAATTTACCAAAGTCACTTTCGACGAACCGTTTGCGTTCAGCTTCACCGTCAATCCGAAATACGAACGGGTTGACTGATTTACATGCTTTTTTTGCAGCGCAACGAGTGCAAGCAGAAAAGAATCAGCAAAAAACACAGATAATATCATCTTCTCGCTTCCTCACAACTTTCAGCATTCTCCTTCTGCTGATTGCATCTGCAACCCAAACAACATTTGCGCAGACAGCAGATAAAAAATCGCTGCAGATAAAATACAATAAACTGCAGGATGAAATAAAAGATGCTGAGGACCTGCTGAACGACACGAAAGAAAAGAAAGAAAACTCCCTCAATGAATTAAAATTACTCAACCGCAAGATCGATGTGCGCGAAGAGGTGATCAGCAATATTGCACAACAGGTAAATGGTGTGGACCATCAGATAAAAGAAACCAGCCATGCCATCAATGCGATGCAAAGCGATATGGAGGAGCTGAAAAAACAATATGCACAAATGGTGTATTACACCTATCTCAATGATGAAAATTATGAACCGCTGCATTTTATTTTTTCTGCAAAAAGCATCAACGATGCATTTCAGCGCGTGCAGTATATCCGTTCGTTTCATTCGTTCAGAAAAGACCAGATAAAAGCTGTGGAGGAAATTGCAGGTAAATTAAAAGTGCGTTTGGACGGTATTCAGAAAGAGAAGGATGAAAAACAAGAATTACTGACCAAGGAAGAAAAGGAAAAGAATAAACTCGACCAGGAAAAAGCAAAAAAAGACAAGGCGGTAAAAAATTTGCAGTCGCAGGAAAAAGATATTAAAAAACAGATCGATAAAAAGAAAAAGGATGCCGTTTCCCTGAATAATAAAATTCAGGCGATCATTGCAGAGGAAATTAAAAAGGAAAAAGAAAAAGCCGCCGCCGCTGCAGCAGCCGAAGCCGCCAAATTAAAAGCCGAGGCAGCCAAAAATGCAGGCTCCACAACAACGGAAACAAAATCCGCAGAAACCCCTGCGAAAACTACCACCGAATCGAAACCGGTCAATCTCGGACTCACACCCGAGATGCAACTGATCTCGAAAAATTTTGAGGGCAACAAGGGAAAATTGCCCTGGCCCGTTGAACGCGGTGCAATTACCGAGCGTTTCGGAAAACACGAACATCCGGTATTAAAAGATGTGATCGTTGAAAATAATGGTATTGATATTGCCACCACACAGGGTGCCACTGTGCGCAGTATTTTCGATGGCGAGGTGGTGAATATTATATTTAATCCTTCCTTCCAGAAAGGCGTTATCATCAAGCACGGAGAATTTTATTCCGTTTACACAAATATTGAAAATGTAACCGTAAAAGCAGGCGACAAAGTAACTACCAAACAAAAGATCGGAACCGCATGGGAAGATCCCGACGATGGGAAAACGGAAGTGCATCTGGAGATATGGAAGAATACGGTTATTCTGGATCCGGCTTTATGGATTAATAAATAACGCATTGTATGCGCACAAATTAGTAACCGGTGAATGAACGGGAATCGTGAGAATGGACGGGTAATGCTGCCTCCTACCTTCAAAAAAATTCCCGCATCTTGCAACTTAAAATCCGTTACCTTTGTATTAACAACAAATTCACAGCAATGAATACAGTGCTTTTATTGAGCATGCCAAGCGGT
>CAYTFT010000002.1:25825-31481 GCA_964437155.1 uncultured Chitinophagales bacterium
TAACAACAAATTCACAGCAATGAATACAGTGCTTTTATTGAGCATGCCAAGCGGTATGGAGTGGGTAATCATTATATTAGCGATCCTGTTACTCTTCGGAGGTAAAAAAATTCCTGAACTGATGCGCGGTATCGGCAAGGGCATCCGCGAATTCAACGATGCAAAAAACAACGTAAGCCGCGAGATCCGCGAGGGAATGGACGAGCCTAAAAAGACTGAAGAGAAATAATCAACCGCTCTCCTTCAATGCCTTTTGACCCGGGTCCCTTATTACGTTCTGGATTAACGAATGTCCAGTCAGCGCTGCGCTCTGGCGATATCACCTGTCGCCGCATCGTGGAGCATTATCTGCAATCCAACGCCGAAAAAAAACATCTCAACGCTTTTCTTGAAATATTCGAACACGATGCCCTGCACCGTGCCGATGAACTGGATGCTTTGATCACATCCGGCAAGCCGATGGGAAAATTGTTCGGCATGGTGATCGGCGTTAAGGATGTGATCGCCATTAAAGGCAAGCGGCTCACAGCTTCCTCAAAAATTCTTGACGATTTTGAATCGCTTTTCAATGCGACAGTGATCGAGCGCCTTTTGAAAGAGGATGCCATCCTGCTCGGCCGTTGCAACTGCGATGAATTTGCCATGGGGTCCAGCAATGAGAATTCGGCATTTGGCCCTGTGCTGAATGACCTCGACAATACTCGCGTATCGGGTGGAAGCTCCGGCGGTTCTGCTGTTGCGGTGCAAGCCGGCCTCTGTATGGCGAGCCTTGGTTCAGAAACCGGCGGATCGATAAGGCAGCCTGCCTCTTTTTGCGGCAATATCGGACTCAAACCTACGTATGGAAAACTTTCCCGCTACGGGCTCATAGCTTTTGCTTCCTCATTCGACCAGATCGGCCCGATTACAAATACAGCAGAAGATATGGCGATGATGATGGAGGTAATGGCAGGTAAAGACCCGCACGACAGCACTTCCTCGAGTCAGGAACCACAAAAGTATACGGACAGATTATCCCTCTCCCAAAAATTACGTATCGCATATTACCCGCAAACCCTCGATAATCCGAAGGTTGACCGGGAGATCAGCAAGGCCGTTTATTCCCTGATCGAAAAACTACAGTCCGACGGGCATGTGGTGGAGGCGCAGGACCTCAAATACCTCGATTATCTGGTGCCAACCTATTACGTTCTCACAACTGCCGAGGCATCCTCTAATCTGAGCCGTTTCTCCGGTATTCATTACGGATACCGCGATATGGAGGCGGAGAATATGGAGGCGGTAATAAAGCAATCGCGGTCCAAAGGATTCGGGCGTGAAGTGCAGCGCCGCATAATTCTCGGAACCTTCGTTCTCAGTTCAGGTTATTACGATGCATACTATACACGTGCACAGAAGGTCCGCCGCATTATACGCGACGATACCAACGCTACTTTAGAAAAATACGACCTCATCCTCTTACCCACCACACCCACCACCGCATTTAAACTCGGAGAGAAGACCACCGACCCTATTGAAATGTATCTGGCAGATATTTTCACGGTGCAGGCAAATATTACCGGTTTACCCGCAATCAACGTCCCTTTATTTAGACACTCGAATGGGATGCCTTTTGGCATCCAGTTCATGGGAAACATGCACAGCGAAGACCTTCTGCTGGCTGTGACCGACCATGTTCTTAAAAATTATTAATTAGTGTTTGTTGATAATGATTTTGTTTGCGCCCGACGCAATATTTCTTTAATTTTATAGTTTTATAACCGACAAATACAGCCAAACACAATAACAGGGGAAATTACCAATGCACTACATCAGAATTACCGTATTATGCCTTTTGCTGGCAGGGGCGGCAAAAGCACAGGTCTCTAATTCTACAGCTGTTCCACCCGGCGGAAATGAACTCAGTCCGACGGATGAAAGTGTTGATGTGATCGACAGCCTTTTCGAATCATTCTTTTCCGGAAATCCGGCCTGGGCCTTCAACCAGAAAGATTATGATGTTTATGGATATGCTGCTACTGACACGCCCAGATTTACGCCTGAGGTTTATGCAGACAGGATCTCAAAGATCAACTCACCGATTCCTTATACCTACAACAAATCTGTACAGGCGTTCATCGACCTCTACACCTTAAAGCGCCGCACCCAGGTTTCCAATATGCTGGGGCTGAGCCAGGAATATTTTCCGATGTTCGAAGCAGAACTCGACAGGAATAATATGCCGATCGAGTTGAAATACCTGCCTGTGATTGAATCGGCGCTGAATACACATGCGCTTTCAAAAGCCGGCGCAAGCGGTCTCTGGCAGTTTATGTACGGAACAGGGAAACTGATGGGCCTCCGCATCGACACCTATGTGGATGAGCGTCGCGACCCGCATATGGCGACAGTAGCTGCTGTGAAATACCTCGGCGACCTCTTTGATATTTATGATGACTGGCTGCTTGCAATTGCGGCCTATAACTGCGGACCCGGAAATGTGAATAAGGCTTTACGCAGAGCCGGCGGCGGTGACAAGACATTCTGGGATATCGAAAAATATCTTCCGAAAGAAACCAGAGGGTATGTGCCTGCATTTATCGCTGCGACATACACTTTCGAATATCATAAAGAACATAATATCCGTCCGGTTGAATTCGGCTACGATTTCAATATGGCCGATACGCTGATGATCACGCATAAATTAACGATCCAGCAACTTGCACCTTATGTAGGTTTGACGCCGGAAGAAATTGCGCTGAACAATCCTGCTCTCAAAACAAAGACCATCCCCGGTGCACCCGTTCCTTATCCGCTGCGCTTACCTATGAAGGCCGTGGCAACATATTACGCGAATAAGGATTCTTTATATGCTTCTCTTGAAAAGAAAGAAGCAGAAAAACTGCAAACGCTTGCCAAGAATGTTGCTGTTGTGAATGATGCGAATGCAGCTAAAACAACGAAAACTACAACTACCACAGCAACGGATGCTTCGAATACAGCTTCTGCAGATGCAACCGCAACAACGATCGAAAATCCGGATGCGCCGGTAATGGTTACCTATACGGTGAAGAAAGGCGATAATCTCGGGTATATTTCCGACTGGTTTGATTGCACGATCGCGGATATTAAAAAGTGGAATAAATTATCTTCTACCCAGATCGTTCCCGGACAGAAATTAAAAATGGAAGTGCTTGCAAAACACGAAGCACAGTACGCACAGATCAATAACATGACGCTGGCCGAAAAACAAAAATTGACAGATATCCAGTTGATCAGCGCGGGGCAACCTGAAAATAAAGCTGCCGATGAAGTGATCTTCTATACCGTAAAACCGGGTGATACATTGTGGGGAATTGCACAAAAATATCCTGAAAATACAGTGGACAAGATCCGTGAATTAAACGGGCTCACAAAAAATGAAACATTAAAATCAGGAGCTAAAATTAAACTGGTGAAATAAGAAAGTTATCCTTTCGGTAAAAAAGAAGGATACATTCCTGCAGGAACAAAAATTAAAATAAAATTAAATCTGATACGAAGCCGGCGAATTGCCGGCTTTTTTTATTAGTTTTAAAAATGCAATTGCGCCGGCACCTTTCCATATTATATTTATCGGGAATTATTCTGCTTTCCTCCTGCAATTTAAATAATTCTGCTTGTCTGGATTATGCAGCGTCTGCTGTTCAGGTAAAAGTTACAAATGAGTTTGGTATTGGCATCGCCGATTCTGTAACAGCAGTTGTATATGATGGCGGCTTTACAGATACATTACAAAATTGTTCCGGCAGCTATAATAATTCCGGTGTATTTGTCTGGGATGAAATATGCGGCCCTTATGAACGCCCCGGAACATACACGCTTATTGTTTCCTCAGACTATTTCGAAACATACGTGCAAAGCGGCATCCAGGTGGATGCAGATGAATGTCATGTTATTACGGAGGAGATTGATGTGGTAATGACGAGGAAATAAAACGGGAAAACGAACATGCACAAATAAATGGCAGTTATGTATCACCATTGGCCGGATTTCACATTTATTTGAAACTTAGACGAATGCAGCCCGCTCTTGAAATTTCCGGATAACATACAAAACAGGTTACGCTTTTTTTATACATTGAGCCAATGGACGCGTGGTATTATTGTCACCGGGTTAATACTCCTTTTGTACGGATGCATCGCAACCGGATTTCAAATTAATTTCTTTCAGGAATCATTACAATATTCATTTTTATGTTTTATACTTTCTTTTGCAACAGGGATGTGGGACAGAATGGCCTGGAAAGAGAGGGAAGGAAAAAACAGTAAATCAGAATGGTATATTTTTCTGCTCGCATTTTTATTCAATGTCGCATGTGTGATCGCACTTGTATTTTTTTCCACTTCTGCATGCTATCGCGCAGCCAAAACGGCGGTGCGTGAAAACAGGGAAATACAATCGGTTTATGGCAAAATTGAAAGTTGCGGATGGATGGTTACAGGCAATATGGAAGAATATTCCGGAGGCGATTCTTCACGCGGGTTCGCTCAATTGAATTTTGTCATTAAAGGAACACGTAAACAGGGATATATTACTGTTACAATGATCAAAAAGGACAAGGCCTGGGAGCTTGCAGATGTTGAATATTAATATGCCCGCACATCCTTCTTCTCAACCCAGTTCATGAAAGCGCGGTTGGCTACTTTATTTCCTCCGGGTGTAGGATAATTACCGGTGAAGTACCAGTCGCCGGAATTCTTAGGACAGGCAATATGCAGATTTTCGACCGACTGATAAATTACTTCAACCTCTGCTTCAATTTGCGGGGCCTTAACAATATCGGCGATCTTTTTTGAAATTTGCTCATCCGTAAACTGATCGTATAATTTTTTTACTGCGTTATACGATTTTTCATGCGAACCCTTTGCGATCAGTTTACATTCTTCATACACTTCCATGATGAGACTTTCTTTACCGTTTTCTTTGAGCAATTCTATCATCGCCCTGAAAGCAACAAAGTCTCCCATTTTACTCATATCAATTCCGTAACAATCGGGATACCGGATCTGCGGCGCAGAAGAAACAATAATTATTTTTTTTGGATGTAACCGGTCGAGGATGGCAATAATACTCTGACGTAATGTTGTTCCGCGCACAATGGAATCATCCAGTAATACGATCGTATCCTGTTTGTCGTTCACCTGTCCATAGGTAATATCATACACATGATTTACGAGATCGGTGCGATCCTCATCATTTGTAATAAAGGTGCGCAATTTCACATCCTTCCAGGGTAATTTCTCCACCCGCGGTCGCAGCATGAGTAATTTCTCGACTGCTTCTTCGGTTATTTTCCCGTTGAGTTTTTTTATCTCCGCAGATTTATAATGGTCGAGATACGATTCGATCCCTTTGATCAATCCGTAAAATGCGATCTCTGCGGTATTCGGAATGAAGGAAAAAATGGTATTGCTGAAATCGTGCTTTACCGCACTCAGTACTTTATCGGTTAGTAAGCGCCCCAGATTTTTTCTTTCCTCATAGATCTCTTTATCATTTCCCCTCGAAAAATAAATGCGCTCAAAACTGCAGGAGCGTCTTTCACTTTGCGGACGGCACATTAATTCCTTAACCGTTCCTTTCTTTTTAATGATGAGAGCATGGCCGGGTGTCAGCTCTTTTACCTGATCAAATG
>CAYTFT010000003.1:0-29862 GCA_964437155.1 uncultured Chitinophagales bacterium
GGATTTATTTACGCCATTCTCGTCACCAATAATTTTGAAATTTCGAAACTGCATGCCGGCGTAGGATTATTTACCATATTCGTAACCCATCTCGTAGCCTATTTCCGGAAGCATACAGGCAGCGGATCCATCGTACTGGGTATGCTGATGGCATTTCTCACCATTTATATTCATTCCGAAAAAATCTCCTATAACAACTGGTTTGATTATAAGGATATCAGCCACGTGATCATGATGATAAGCCTGGTGCTTATTTATAATGGTATGTTCCTGATGAAAGAAAATCTCAAACTTTCAGCGCAGCGGTTAAAAGCAGAATAAACCGTAGCGATCACTTTCCTGACGGATATTTTTTTTACTGCGCGAACGAAATTTCCGCGCGCTGAGGAATTGTTTTCCCGAAACAGAGCGAGAGACGAGATTCGAACCCGCGACCCTCAGCTTGGGAAGCTGATGCTCTACCAACTGAGCTACTCTCGCTGATATTACGAAGATACTATTTATCTGCCTGTTTTTTCGGAGCTGAGTCCCTGAATGCACCGAGGTGTCCGAGCAGGGTATGTTGTAGAAAGGAGTGGGACACTCCGCGAAAGAAATGGTTCGATAAGCTCTTACCATTCATTCCATTTCGCCATTAACGAATTATCTGATGCGGGACTCTGCCGGTTCTTTTGCCGGAATGCGGCGGTCGGAAGTCTCTTTAAAAATACTGGCCGCTGTAAAATTTATTTGTTTCGTTGATCTTCATGCCATTTTCAGTAAACCATTTAATGAAATTGTCCCATTTTTCTTTGTTGGCAGATTGCCAGATACCAAATTCCTCTTCGTCGCCTTTCATCAATATCCAATGATTATACGCTTCCATATGACCAACTTCTTTAATTTGTTTTTGGTAAGTGAATAGAACATTGGGATAATTATTATCATGACCTGAATTGAAATAATTGTCAACAAAGTTGCTCCTGATTTTATCCAGTGAATTTAAATCTATTGATCTTACATCCAGCATGGACATCATGAGCGTTGGTTCATATACGCCGATACCATAAGGTAATTTCATCTGACTTGGGTCCGCAACGTCACCTACATTAATGGCAGCATATTTACTGAAGCTGACAGAAAAGGATGTTTCACTGGTAAATGTGATCTGACTTTTATATGTATCAAAAAGTAACTTACTTATTTCGGCTGTGCGTTTACTGTTACGTTCCAAATTCATAAATATTTCTCCATAGAGCATTCCCCAAACTTCTTCGGAGGAGGAACAATATATTTTACATGCCCAATAATAATTGGAAGAAAATTGAGGGTCCACTTCAATGCCTTTTTCATAGTAATCAAGTGCTTTATTATATTCCTTTTTTACCATTTGCATTACACCCATCTCCAGATACAGATTACCTGAATTTGGAAATTTCTTTAAACCGGCTTCGTATGTTTCAATTGCTTTATCTCCTTTCCCGAGATTGTCGTATGTATTACCCAGCAACTGATACACTCTGTCATTAGCATCTTTATTTTTCACTATCTCTTCCAGATAGGAATGCGCCTTCTTATAATCCTGCAAGGCATAATATGCGTATGCAAGTTCATAAGGATAATCAATATTATCCGGGTCAAGTTTTTGGGCCTCCTCCAACAGCTTAATGCTCTCCTTTATTTTCCCATTATCCATGAGGGCTACAGCTTCTTTCCCTTTTTCGATGGCTTTCTCTTTGTTGGAAGTTTGCCCGTAAAGGATCTGTCCGGCTGCAATAAACAGAAGAAATGCGATGGTTTTGATTTTAATTGCCATGGTTTTGTGTTTTATGTATGGTATTAAAATATGCAACTATTGGAAATTTTTCCGGATTTATGTTTATTGAAGTCCGGAATTATTTTAAAAATCAGACCTCTGGAAATTTCCTAGTATTTATAAGACTAATAAAACTTCGGAGTTTTTTTGGGCACTTGCTTAGGCCGTAAGCGAATATAAGTAAAGTTGAAGTGTTTTTGTTCGACCCATCAAAAAATAAAAAGCCCCTGATCACTCAGAGACCTTGTACCCGGGGCGGGAATCGAACCCGCACGGACATTGCTGCCCACAGGATTTTAAGTCCTGCGTGTCTACCAGTTCCACCACCCGGGCGCCTTCGAAATAAGGAAGCCCTCTCTTGTTGAGCGGGCTTTGAACGATGAGCGAGAGACGAGATTCGAACCCGCGACCCCGACCTTGGCAAGGTCGTGCTCTACCAGCTGAGCTACTCTCGCTTATAACTGCGTTTTCGGGAGTGCAAATATAAGCGGGAAATCTGAATCACTCAAAAACCCGCCGAAAAAAAATGATCCCCTGCTTTTAAAATGCTTCAATCCGCCGTACACATCCACTTCTAATGCATTGCAGGTCAACCTTGTCCCTGAAATTTTCCCTCTATCTTTGAAACAAAAACAGGATGAAAAAACTGATCGAATGTGTCCCCAATTTCAGTGAAGGAAAAGACATGAGCATTATCCGGCAGATCACCGATGCCATTGCATCAGTTGAAGGAATAACACTGCTGGACGTGGATCCGGGGAAGGCGACCAACCGCACGGTGGTCACCTTTGTGGGCGAGCCTGAAGCAGTGGTGGAAGCGGCCTTCAGGGGTATCGCCAAAGCCGCCGAGCTGATCGATATGCGCAAACATACCGGCGAACACCCGCGCATGGGAGCTACGGATGTTTGCCCCTTCATACCTGTTGCCAACGCCACCATGGAAGATTGCATCAGTTGCGCGAGGCAATTGGGCAAAAAGGTAGGCGAAGAACTCGGCATTCCGGTTTTTCTGTACGAAAGCGCGGCATCGGTTCCATTGCGGAAAAATCTGGCAACCATCCGCGCCGGTGAATATGAAGGACTCGGACAAAAATTACAATTACCCGAATGGAAACCCGATTTCGGCCCTGCGGAAATGAATTTGCAAAGCGGTGCTACGGTGATCGGAGCACGCGATTTTCTTGTTGCATTTAATATCAATCTAAATACAACCAGCGTGCGCCGCGCAAATTCTGTTGCGTTTGATGTGCGGGAGAACGGGCGCATTGACCCTTCCGGGAAAAAAGATGCCGATGGCAACGAAATACGCATACCCGGAACCTGCAAAAGTGTAAAAGCAATCGGTTGGTTTATTGAGGAATATGGTATTGCACAGGTGAGTATGAATCTCACGAATACGCAAATAACGCCGGTGCATATTGCTTTTGATGCATGTGCAAAAAGTGCATTCGAAAGAGGCATGCGTGTTACCGGCAGTGAACTCGTCGGATTAATTCCCTTACAATGCATGCTGGATGCAGGTAAATATTTTCTGGAAAAACAACAGCGCAGTACCGGTGTTAGCGAGGAGGAATTAATTAAAATCGCCGTTAAAAGTATGGGGCTCGATGCACTCGGTCCTTTTCATCCGGAAGAAAAGATCATTGAATATAAATTATGGGGCAAGGAGCGCTACGGAAAACTGGTGCGTATGAACCTCGTTGCATTTGCAAATGAAACGGCAAGTGAAAGTCCTGCCCCCGGTGGCGGAAGTATTTCTGCTTATGTAGGCGCTCTCGGAATTTCCCTCGCAACAATGGTTGCGAATTTATCGGCACATAAAAAAGGCTGGGACGATCGCTGGAAAGAATTTTCAGAACATGCGGCAAACGGTCAGCGTATAAAAGATGCATTGATCAAATTGGTGGATGAAGACACCGCTGCTTTTAATATGATCATGCAGGCTTTTGCATTACCAAAATCAAATGACGCGGAAAAAGCAATACGGAAAAAAGCAATACAGGATGCTACAGTAAATGCGATCAATATTCCATTTAAAGTGATGGAACTGAGTCTGGAAAGTATGGGCACCATAAAATCAATGGCAGCAACCGGAAATCCAAACAGCGTAAGTGATGCGGGAGTTGGTGCGCTGTGTGCACGCTCTGCGGTGACGGGTGCATTCCTGAATGTGAAAATAAATGCGGGCGGTGTGACGGATAAAACGTTTGCTGCGGAAAAAATATCTGCAGGCGAACGAATGGTAAAGCAGGCTGAAACACTTGAAAAAGAAATCCTGGAAATTGTATATCAGAAGATCGGATGAAATCAGAATATGTTTGTGATGGGAATACACTGAAAATATGCATTGCGAAAAATTAGATCTAATTATAAAATCATTTTCAGTGAGATGATTACCTGTTACCTGCATGAATAATTAATGATTACAAAAACCGCGGACTGCAACAATTGCATCGTGCGGCATAAAAACATTTTCCACCTGCTGATGTGCCGCAGGGATCTGCATAATACTATCCGTACTGCATTATACGTTTTTCACGTTTACTGAACATATGCATCTTTGTGCATGGAAACCTGAAATAAATTCTTAGCTAAAAAAATGTACGTATATTATTATATCGCCCTTACCCTGCTGATCCCTACGCTGGCTTTTATTCCGGTGATGCGCACACAGCGATATCTCTCCTATTATTTCATTGTTTCCTTATTGCTTTTTTTATCCGTTTGTTATTTTATGTATTATTTCGGTGCATGGCCGTACATAGGATACAACTGGCGCCCAATTCTCGGGGCCGTATTTTTGATCTCCTTTATTTTCAGAATTTATTTTCGGCTCAAAAAAAATAGTACCGGTGGTAAAAATCCGCGGCTTATTTTTTCGGTTATTATCACAATTTTACTGGGAGGCATGTTTTGGCTGATACTGCTAAGCCGCCCGGAACCCGCATCCTCCCTTCCCCCCGTCGAACTACAATTTCCATTCCGCCACGGGAAATATGCCATTCAGCAGGGTGGTGACAATGCCATAGGGAATGCAGCGCACCGGAGAAATATACCGGCATCACTGGCGATGGATATCGTTAAACTAAATGCAAATAACCGCAGGTGCACCCGTTTTTTTTCAAAGGATGTGCAGGATTATGTTATATACGGAGACACTGTAATCAGTCCCTGCGATGCCACAGTGCTTATTGCTTCCGACGGGATCAATGATAATGTTCCACCTGTAATGAATACCGGTAATCGCGGAGGGAATTATATTATTTTACGAAAGGATGATGTCAATATTATTTTATGCCATCTGCAGAAAAGTTCACTCATGGTTCACCAGGGACAGCGTGTGCACACCGGTGATCCCCTTGGCATTGTCGGTAACACCGGGTATTCGATCGAACCGCATCTGCATATCCAGGCATACAAAAAAGGTATTTATTCCGGTCATCAGGTGCCTATTCACTTTGATGGTAAATTATTAAAGCTGAATGATGTTTACGAAGTGAATTAATTGCGACGCTTAAATACTGCGCCGAATAACGTATCGCCACCGGCAGCAGAAAATTGAAAATATTTTTGCTCTGTTAATTCAACAGGACCATTTTTTAGTAACCATTGCACATTCTCCTCATTCTCCTCCCTGTAAACAGAACAGGTAATATACATAAATACGCCACCGGGCAATAATTTTTTTATGGCAGATCCGGCGATCTTTCGCTGTAATGCAGCGTAGTGATGCAACTTTTCCTCCGTAAAAAAGGTAAGCCATTCGGGTGTGCGCGACCATGTTCCGGAACCGCTGCAGGGCAGATCGGCGATAATGCCGTTGAAGTCGGGAATTTGCAACAGATCCTCCTGCGAAAGGGATACAAGATCAGCGACATACGCATTATAATTCGTTACGCCGGCGCGCTGAAATCGTTCTGTCAGATTTTGTAAAATACTTTCCCTTACATCACTCACAAACAACTGGATCTGTTTTTCCTTTTCCAGCAACAATAAACTTTTGCCTCCCGATCCGGCACAACAATCCCACCATGCTTCGTTCTTTTTCGGATGCATCAATGTTATTATTTCCTGTGAAGCAATATCCTGGATCTCAAAAAATCCTTCTTTGAATGTTGTGAGATCCTGTAAAGGATATAATTCTGTAAAGCGTATCCGATCTCCATCATGCAGGCATGCATACTGATGTGCATCAAGATCATCCAGCACTTCCAAAATATGTTCGTGCTTACAGCGGATCCATACTGCAGGCTGGTGTAAATGACTCTGTAATAGTTCCGGTTTATTTACTGCTTCGGCAATATGATCCTCAAGCGGGAAATATCCATCGAATGTTTGATCCTCTTCCTCAATTTGCAACTCCTGTCTCCAGAACTGATAAAATGCATGCAATAATGCATTTCCTTTTGCAGCATACACAAAATATTTATCGTTGTGAGAACGATTGCCTTTTTTACGGTAATAACCGAATACGAGCTCGTTGAGTATTTTTCTGTCGCGGCTCCCGATATTTTTATTGGAGCGGCAATAATTTTTCACATGTTGCACCAACGGCTGAGCACCGTCATAGCTGTGCACCACTTCTCTGGCATTCGACATCTGGATTGCTTCCCGCATGGTACAAAGATGCCTATTAAATCGCTGGGAAGTATCCGGTAATGCATTCCACAAATGCAGAGTGCTTAATTTCCTTCAATATCCTTGTTCATAATAAAGGATAATGCACCGGAGGGGCACCTGTTCACCTGTGCGATGATCTGTTCGGTGCCGGCACCATTCGCATCCACCCAGGGATGTTTGCGGGAATCAAAAACGGCGGGTAATCCGCGGACACAATTGCCTGAATGCTGACATAAACCGGGCTGCCAGATGATGGTAACCTCACCGTTCGTATATTTATGCACCTCTTTCGACATATTGGTTTTTGAGAATGAAAATACACAATTTACAGGAGAATTAAAAATCTATGCTGGAAAATTACCGAATCTTGCATGGACCGGGGATCTGCATTTTCTCTACAGAAAGGATCTTTAATAAAGCGATAAATTTGCATACGGATCAACGCAGATTTTCATATCCTTTCAAATAAAATTCACTGCATGCAAAAAACAACGGAACAAAGTTCACATTACCGCCATCTCGAAAAAATGCGTGTAAGGGAATTACTTACATCTATCAACAAGGAGGACAAGAATGTGCCGCTTGCAGTTGAAAAAGTAATTCCGCAAATTGAAAAGCTTGTCGAAGCGATCACTGATAAAATGCTGAGTGGCGGTCGTTTGTTTTATATAGGTGCGGGGACTTCCGGAAGGCTCGGCATTGTGGATGCAAGTGAATGCCCTCCCACTTTTGGTGTTGAGGACGGGCTTGTGATCGGACTTATCGCCGGTGGTGATGCTGCTATCCGTAAAGCAGTGGAACATGCAGAGGATGATCCTGCAGGCGGGTGGAATGATTTGCAGAAATATGCCGTATCCGAAAAAGATGTGGTAGTGGGAATTGCAGCGAGCGGAACAACACCCTATGTTGCAGGTGCTTTACAGGCATGCAGAAAACATAATATCACCACAGGATGTATTGTGTGCAACACAGGTTCACCGGTTGCCGCAGCATCTGATTTTCCGGTTGAAGTAATTGTCGGGCCCGAATTTGTGACCGGCAGTACGCGCATGAAATCCGGCACCGCCCAAAAATTATGTCTGAATATGATTTCCACATCCGTTATGATACAACTCGGACGGGTGGAGGATAATAAAATGGTAAACATGCAACTCACCAATGATAAACTCATTGACAGAGGAACAAAAATGATCGCTGCAGCGCTGGATATTTCCTACGAAGAAGCACATGCAATGCTGCTGCGGGAAGGCAGCGTAAAGAAAGCAATTGATTCTGTACAGAAGTGAAATATACGCAATCCGTTGCATATTTTCTGCATTAAAATTTTTTTTTGTTTTTGTAACAATCTCTAATTTTCCGTCGTTCAATCGGATATATGCAGGAGATAGAACCTTTCTATAACTGGCGCGAATATTATGTGAGTGAAGAGGATGAAAGAAGTCCGTTTTACGGAATGGAATATTCTGAATTCGAATTCTCCAATACCATTTATAATTATTTTATTCACCCGCAATGGGATGCATTCGGATCGGCTACATTATACATGAAAATATTGTATGCTGATTATGATAACGGCATCGCCATTCTCGAATTTATCGGTGAATGGAACGATTGCCTGTATAATGATATCATGTTTCTGAAACGGGAAGTGATCGATGAGCTGCGCTATAACGGAATCACCAAATTTATTCTTATCGGGGAGAACGTGCTGAACTTTCATGGCGGCGATGAGGATTATTATGATGAATGGTTTGAGGAGATCGAAGATGGCTGGATCGCATGTATCAATTTCAGGGAACATGTGGAAGAAGAAATGATGCGCTCCCATATTGACCGCTATGCCTTACTCGGGAATACCGTCAATAATGTAAACTGGCGTAAATTCAAGCCGAATGAGCTCGCGATTTTGGTGGAACAATTATTTCAGAAGAAGCTCAATGCAGGAAAAAGCTGATTTTACAAATCCATAACAAAGAAACTCGTTTCAGTATGTACATTTGACAAAATGTTCGCGTCTATCATCCGGGTTCTCGTCATTTGCCTTTGCATACAACCGATTCTTGCGCAATCGTATCCTGCAGTTTGTGGTGACTCTGCCGATGAACGCTATCATGATTTTAATCCGGATATAACATTCAGTCTCTATTCTTCAGGTCCCCCGTATTTCGACATTGATAACGATGGCCTCGCCGATTTTGTTTTCAATGTAAACAGTTATAACGGATTACCCCCTTCTTACAAGACGGTAATTAATTTATATTTTACGGTGCTGAATAATAAAATAGAATCGGCATGGTATGCATTTGATAGCATTCCATGGCAGTTAAAAGCGATCAAAGGTTTCGCAGAGGGCGATACAATTCAGGCGACAGGAACCGATTTCATTTGGAAAAAGCTGATAGATACAACCTTGATCTTTACCGGTTTCAGCGCTGGTTACGGGCAGGGAGGCGTTGGAGGTAACTGGTATCCAGATACTGCAAAATATTATGGATACCGCTATATAGATGAGGGAGATACTGCATACGGCTGGTTTAAAGTTTACACTCATTTATTTTCACCCACTGAAATAATTGTTCTGGACGCCTGTGGAATTCCGGGACATACAATTACGGCGCTGGACACGAAGAAGAATATATTTATAAACCCGAATCCCGCAACAGGAAACTTTATGGTTGCTGCCGAAGCCAGCGGAGAAATTGTAATATGCAATATGCTGGGTGAAATTATTTACGAAGACCCGTTTAGTGATATCTGTTGGATCGATCTTCCTGCCGGTTTACGCAACGGGATCTACATCGTGTATGTAATTGGTCACGACGAGGATACAGATTATGTGTATGCAGGAAAATTAGTGCTGGCCAGGTAGTTGCCTGCTTTTTAATAACCTCCACGCACTTTCATAATCGCCATGACCAGTAATTTTAAAACCTGTTAAAGTTCTCCGGACGCTATGCAAACCCCTCCGGAATGCAGTAATTTGCAGGTAAAACCAAACTTCAATGATCCAGATCATCACCCGCCTCAACCAAACCATCGAAGAAAATCTTGAAGCGTTAAATAAGCTGACGGAAGCAGAATTTTCCTTCAAACCTGCCCCGGAAAAATGGAGCAAAAAAGAAGTGATAGGGCATCTCATAGATTCTGCCCACAACAACCTGCGCCGGTTTATTGTCGGGCAATATGCTCCCGATACAAAGATCATTTACGACCAGAATTTCTGGAATACGATCAATGATTACCAGCACATGCCATCAGAGGATCTCCTCCGCTTATGGGTATTAATGAATAAGCGGATTGCTGTTGTACTGGGCAATATGCCAAAAGAAAAATATCATAATACTATTGATACGGGCAGGGATAATTTTTCGCCCAAAAATCTTATGTGGCTCGCTGATGATTATGTAAAACATATGCAGCATCATATCAATCAGATATTTCCCGGAACCTACGATGTGCTGTATACTTAATCCTTAGTGAATATCAGCAGCATTGAGTGCCTTGATATACAGATCACGGTTGCGGTTGTGTTCGGCGAGTGTTTTTGCAAAATAATGCAATCCGGAACCATCTCCCCTGGCGCACATAAACATATATTCGTGATGTTCATAATGCAGTACGGCATCAATATATTTTATGGGCGGCATATGAATAGGACCCGGCGGTAAACCGGGATATTTATATGTGTTATAAGGTGAATCAAATTCCAGATCGGCGAGATAAATTCTTTTTTTTGCGAAATCACCGATCGCAAATTTCACGGTGGGATCAGCTTCAAGGTTCCAGTTCTTATTTATCCGGTTCATATACACCCCTGCGATCCTGGGTGCCTCCTCAGATGCTTTTTCGTTCTCTGAATAAACTATCGAAGCTAGAATATAGACCTGCTCCGGGCTAAGCCCGATCTGTTCAGCATTTTTTAATCTCGATGCATTCCAGAAATTATCATGTTCACGCTGCATGCGCTGTACAAAACCCTCCGCGGAAGTATTCCAGTATAATTCATACGTATTCGGAATGAATAAGGTCATAAAATTATCCGGAGTAAGTCCGGCTGAAGCAAAATACTTTGTAGTATCGAAATACTGAATAAAATCAGATGAGTCGGCTGACAGTTGCTCTCCGATGCGCGCGGCGAAATCATACTTTGTGCGGATATTATTAAACGTAACATTAACCGGCGTTTGCCTGCCGCTCATGAGCAGGTTCACAATATCACGGTTACTCATTGTATGTGTCAGCATATATCTTCCCGGATGCAGATGTTGTGCGAGACCTTTTTTTTCAGCCCACCAGATAAATGTTTCAGGATGTATAAGCAGTGATCTGTTATTTATTTCCGCAAGAACAGAATCCATGGAATCGTCGCTGTCAATATAAACCGAAACCACATCCGTTCCCTGAACATTGGGCGATACAACTTTTTTATAGAGGTTATATCCAAAAGTACAGGCAACTACGGCGAGAAAAAGGAAGGCCGCAAGTGACCCAATCAATATTTTCCGGGTGCGATTTTGCATGCGACAAAATTACTTTCCTCCCCGAATAAAAAAAAACGCATGAAAATGTTAATTCCCGCGCCAATAATTTCAGGCGTATTGAATATACCTGAGCTTTACAACATATACCTTGTTCCTTTCAAAGCTGTTACATCCGGCAGATTTATTCTGCAATGTATCCAGAATATGATTCCGCAGGAATGGATTTGTGCTCCGGATCTCACTGATATGAATGGTATTATTCTCATCAATGATAAAGCTGAGCACAGCCGTTCCTTCGAGATCAAAATTTTCAAATGGTGTAGCATTGCCAACCATTTCTTTAACTGTTTCACCAACGGTGCTGGCGCAATCAGATGTGTTGTTTCCTGCATGCACTGCTGTTACAATAAACAATGCCAGTAATACTGTTACGGTTTTCATACCCGGTTTATTTTTATGGTTTCGAATACACCGGAATGCCCGGTGTTTGCATATAAAGCGCATACTTGTAATAAATGTTACAACGGAAAATCTTAAATAATGTGAAAATGGAGGAAATGATAAATGCTGCTGTAGAGGCATACTATCTTTTACAGATGTTACCATAAATCCTCATGCACATGCACTTCGGACAAATAAAAAACCCTCCTTGCAGAGGGTTTTATCGTGCAATAGAAAAGATGACATTTATTTCGACTGCACTACGTTCATGATAAATGAGAATGTTTTTCCTACGAGTGAATCTTCCACGATCATTTTTACACCTTCTACGCTCTGACGGATATGATATTCGAGCATGAAGTCATCTGACTGGATTTCCTGCACGTGTAAAACACCGTTCTCGTCCATTTTAACGGTAACATCAGCGTGGCCGTTGATACCGAGTGCGCTGATCATTTCTTCATCCCCTATCAACTGACTGATATGGGCGACGATATTGGTTTTTTCGCTGTCAGTAGTATTGTTTTTGTTTTCATTGCCTGCGAATAACCCTGTAGTGATCATAATTGCGGCGATGGTAAATAACGATTTCATATGCTTAATTTTTGATGTGTTTGAAACTATGTAATTGTGATTTTGAACATATGGCGATCTGCCTTCTGAAAAAGTTACAGAAAGGCTGAAAAAAAGTTTTAAAATCTGTCAAACAGCCTTTTCCGAAGGCCGGTACATCCCGAGTACAGTATTGAAGAAAGCGAAGAAAACCACGCCAGACTGGGTTTTCAGCATGGATTCAGTGAAAATGTTCACCATGAACAAAAGCAGGAAGGCGAGGTAAAGAATATTTTTTTCCCGGACAGCCATACGTATACTGAGCCCCAGGATCATCCCGAAAAAGATGAGTCCCGCCAGGCCGGTTTCCACCAGCACCTGTAAATACTGGTTATGGGTATTGTACCGTTCCTCCACACCAAGGGCAAAGTGGTTCTTATCGTAATAGGTAACCAGTTCGTCTTCAGCATCACCCGAACCAATGCCCAGGTAATGATGGTCCTTTACGAGTTGCATGGCGGCATCCCAGATCTCGGCACGCGAATCAACGCTGTTGGCGTAGGCAACCTCATTGTAGGTAAACAATAGTTTAAACCGTTCGCGGGAATAGGGTAAACTCAGCAAGGCGCCAATGCCCGCCAGATTCATAATTACAACCACCAGCACCGAACGCATATATGAATACCTCTTCTGTACCCAATAAAAAATACCGATATTAAAAAACAGAAATAAGGAAAGAATTGCCATTTTGGCTGTGAGCAGAAAAACAAATAATAAAAGGAAGAGGATAATTCCGCCATATATCCACTTTAATTTAGATAAAAGCGAATCCCGGTTTGTAATCAGTTCGATGCCGGTAATAATAATGGCAAACGCTTCGAACATACCGATATAAGAAGGATGTATAAGCGTAAAGGAAACAAGGTCCTTGTAATAAAAATATTCCTCACCGGATGTGAACTTAAAATAAATTGCCCTGCTAAGGGCGAATAAAGCGAAACCGGTACATGCCATAACAAAACAAAACAGGATGCGCTTAACATCTTTTACATGTAGTTCCATAAAGGCGCCTGCAAGTAGAGGAATCAACGCGATGGCCATTTTTAATTTCAGATCCTTTGCTGCCTCGCCGGTGTTTTGTGAAATCAGCCATGCAAAAACAAACAGGAGATACAGTGCAGCAAACAACCAGATTTTCCATCCTGATCTTAATCGTTTCCATTTTGCTGCAGGATCGCCGATGAAAATTCCCATCAATGCAGCCATCATCAAAGGCCAGGTAGTAAGCGTTTTATGAAAGGGCAGCAGCACGGCAATGCCGCACAATAAAATGACAAAAATTTGCTGAATGGTATTTCGTTTCGATGTATTCAATGGAATAGATAATTATGTCCCTTTGAATTTGATCATCACAGCGATGGTTTTGAAAATGATCTGCAAGTCGAGTAACAGCGACCGGTGCTTAATGTAATACAGATCATACTGTAATTTCACCAGTGTATCATCAAAATCGGAAGCATAATGATGCTTCACCTGTGCCCAGCCGGTGAGTCCGGGTTTAACGGTATTGCGCAATTTAAAAAAAGGGATCTGTTTGCTGAGTTCTTCCACAAAATATTCGCGTTCGGGACGCGGACCTATCAGGTTGATATCACCCCGCAAAACATTCCAGAATTGCGGTAATTCGTCGAACCGGGTTTTACGTAAAACATTTCCCACCTTTGTAATGCGCGGATCATTTTTTTGTGCGAACTGCGGCCCCGAAATTTTTTCGGCATCCACCACCATTGTCCTGAATTTGATGATATTGAATTTCCTGTTGTTTTCACCTACCCGTTCCTGGAGATAAAACAACGGGCCCCGGCCGAACAACAAATTCCCGATCCAGACGAAGGGCAATGCAATAAAAAATGCAACGCCTGCTACCAGCGCACAGCCGATATTTATGATACGGTTGGCGATCGTGTAAAAATTATCCTTGTGTACAATACTGTAAGGGTTGGTGAGATAATATTCGTCCCCCTTCTTCTTGATCATCACCCTGCCGGTTTGTTCTTCATATATCTGTGTCGCCATGATCACCCGGATACCGGCATTTTCGCAATCCACAATATTGGAAAATAATTCTGCCGAAAGACTTTCCTGTTCGGGAATTGCCATAATTACCTCATCCAGATCGAGTCTGCGGGCGAATTTAAAAAGCATTTTCCCATCGCCGAGTACTTTCAGTGCATCATATACTTTTCCCTGTTTGTGCATGTCATCATCAATAAACCCATAGATCTTATAAGCGGTCTTATGATAAATCGCAGGATCATGCAATAAAGTGCGCACAATTTCACGACCGGTATATCCCGCTCCCACCACCAACGCCTTTTTATTGAGAATGGGATGCACAATAAATGCAGCATAACATAATCTCCACAATAAAATGAGTGCCACCATCACAGCTATCAATACAAATGCGGGAAAGCGGTTGAATGGAAACGTAGGACTGATAAAAGGAATAAATAAATACGTAACGGCAGTGAGTATGGCAGTGAGAATTGTATTTCTTATGGTCGCAGAAATACGGTCGACGTTGGAGAGTTTATATAAATTAAAAATATACGAATAAAAAAACCAGAGCGCGACAATTACCACGATCCATAATACACGATCCTGAAAAGTATGATACGACTGTAATGCCGTGGGATGAAAATTCCGGATATAAATAAACAGTGCAGTGAGGATGAGCAATACATCCACGGTGATCAGCACATATCTTCTGAAAATGAGCCGGTAATCATATTTCTTTTTTGTTGCCAAACCGTATGGCACAAAAATAACATTTGTTACCCGAAAGGGGCATCAGTCCTGATTACGCAGAAACAATGAAAGATCAGGCACATCGGCAACAGAGCGATACACGAATTGCCTGATGATACGGCCATCTTCCAGTAAAAAGATTCCCGGCATTTGTGCAACATCGCCTTCGGGACGCGTATTGAACAACTTCTTTCTGAAACCGAGTTCGATCCAGCGCACCCACACCTTCCAGCCGAATAATTGGGTAAAGTTGCCACGGCGCAATTGAAAGCGTTTATAAAAAATCTCTTCCGGGTCACTCACCTGCAAACAACCGGCAAGCCCATACGCATCCAGATACCCCGAAGCGGTTTTTGCATCTATCATATATACGAGAACTAATTTGATGCCTTTCTCTTCAAACTGTTGTTTATGTTCTGCAAGATGCATAAGTGACTCCTTGCAGAAAGGGCAGCCAAAATGTCTTAAAAAAACCAGCAGTACTTTATGATCAGTTGTGATCTCCCCGAGATTTTCGCCTGTTGTTGTATCAAACATTTCGAGTGGAAATGCCGATGCATCAAATGAATGGATGAGTAATTCATCGGTGACGTAATTTCTTTTATAGGCGAGGTATAAAATATACAAGTTCGGAAATAACCAGATCAGATGATTAAAAAAAACAAATTGCAGAAAAAGGGAATTAAAAAAGCCGGTATAATATCCATAGATAAATCCGCTGATCATACAGAGATGAAACAGCGTGGCGATCAGGATCAATGTCCAGTGGCGCAGCGGATTGAACGATGCGATGAGCAGTCCGATCCCCAGCACCAGTGTGATCAGGCCCATGAGGTCCCAGAACAACAAAGGCGTAGCAGAATTATCGATAACAACCGACGATAAAATGGAAGGAAAAAGCACTACGAGTACACTCCATATAATAAAGTAGAGTGCAGAAATAAAAACAACAGCGTTTATCCTTGATTTGAAGACGGTTAACTGCATATTTCCGGTTGTGATCAGGACTTTAAACAAAGCCCGTTCTGTTTTGTTTAACTTTGGCAATCAAATTTAACGCAATGATGAAAAAAACACTTATAACAGGGATCGCGATCGTTTCCCTCTTTGTGGGCCGTGTATCGGCGCAGGATCTTGATTTACCACAACCAAGCCCGTGGGCACAGGTTTCACAGAAATTCGGGCTTGCACAGGCAACAGTAACCTATTCAAGGCCGTCGGTTAAGGGACGGAAAATTTTTGGCGGACTGGTTCCCTTCAATGAGATCTGGAGAACCGGCGCCAATAAGGCTACAGAATTGAAACTGGAAGGCAATGTAAAGATCAATGGCACTGCGATAGAACCGGGTGCATATTCGCTGTTCACCATTCCGGGTGAAAAAGAATGGACCGTTATCATCAATAAAAACACCGAACTCTGGGGAGCATCTTCCTACAAACAGGAAGAAGATGCAATGCGTTTCACAGTGAAAACTACTGCGTGCCCGTCAACAGAATCCTTTACAATTGACTTTTCCGATATTAAAGAAAACGCGGTAACACTTCGTCTTTACTGGGAAACAACCATGATCAGTTTCCAGATCACGAATGATTATCTCGAAGAAGGAAAACAAAATATTACAGAAGCGATTGCCAATGCTGAAAATACATACAGCCTGTACAATGACGCTGCCGAATTTTATCTGGATAATAATCTGGATGCAAAACAGGCGCTCGAATGGGCGAAAAAATCTGTCGCACAAAAAGAAAAATACTGGAACACCTACACACTTGCCCGCGCGTATGCTGCAAACAATATGAAAAAAGAAGCGGTTGAAACCGGTGATAAATCACTTGCGATGGCAACGGAAGCGAAGAATACGGGATTTGCGCAAACGGTTTCCAAAAGTCTCGAGGACTGGAAAAAGTAATTAAGCTCTTTTTATAGAAGTCTCCGGAAAGGAGTCTTTACCATGGCCGGCACAAAGGCAGACATCGCAGGTTGCGAGGATTGACTGATGTGCTGGTCATTTTTATGGGTATGTGTTTATTGTGTATTTGCCTGATGCATTATTTCTCCGATATTTGTTTCTGAACGCGACTTAAAATCCAGACCGCATCTCCACGGGTTCTGCGACTATATTCTGATAAAATTAACCGACTCAACGCCGGAAGGATGAGAACCACACTATTTGTTTTTTTGATTATTTCAGCACATGCATTATTCAGTCAGAACGATGAAATAATCAAAGCAGGAGATATCAATAAAATTGTCGGCGATCAATGGACAGGCACCTGCACATGGATGAATGACAGCACCATGACAAGTGAGACAACTCCGGTTTCACTAACGGTAAATGCTGACGACAAGGAACCGGATACCTGGTATTTTAATTATACTTTCTCTGAAAAGCCTGCATGGAACATTAATCTCAAGATGGTCATTTCTGAAAAAGGTGATCAGATCAACAATGAGCGCGTAAGCGACAGAGGGGTAAATGCGGAAGGTATTACCAAGATCATCACCCTGAAAAAATCAAAAGGCATACTGAGCCGCTCCACTTACCGGTTCGGAGAGAATTATTTCTCTGTAAGGCGTGAACAAAAAGCCGATGATGCCGAATCATTTTCGGAACGCGTCCTGTACGAATTTACCCGCGGAAAATAATCGTTATAGTGAATTCAATGCAGCATACTTTTGTAACCGCGAAGTATAATTGTATCCTGATATGCGCCGACCCTTTCTAACTGCCCGCTGGGAAAAACTTCTCATAGCCAATTATATCTGCGACCCTTCACTGTTGAAGGATTATCTTCCAGCCCGTACTTCGATAGACCTTTTTGAGGGAAATTGTTTTATCAGTCTTGTGGCATTTCAATTTCTGGATACGCGAGTGCTGGGCATCCGGTTTCCGCTGCATATTAATTTTGTTGAAGTGAACCTGCGGTTTTATGTCACCACACAGGAAAATGGTGTCCATAAACGCGGCGTGGTATTTATTAAAGAGATCGTTCCCAGGGCAATGATCACTTTTGTTGCGAATACATTTTTCAATGAGAATTATCAGACATTACCCACCTCTTTTTCAGAGAAAGCGGAAGAGAAGAAATTACAACTCACTTACAAATGGGGAAATGACAACCTGTTTTCCTGTGCAACGGGATTAAATCCTCAATCCATTCCATCCGGCAGCGTGGAAGAATTTATTACAGAACATTATTGGGGTTATGCGCGGATCAATGATTCCTCCACAACGGAGTATCCGGTGGAACATCCGCGCTGGAATGTCTACCCGATCAGGGAATATTCGATCCGGTGCTTTTTCGGTACACTCTACGGCGAAAGATTTGCCCCTCTCACCGATGCAAAGCCCCATTCGGTTTTACTCGCAGAAGGGAGCCAAATCGCAGTGGGTAAAGGAAAAGTGCTTCGTTAAACGCCGCGCTGAAATGTGCATAAATAATTGCCGCACAACAGAGACGAACGGCCGGTAAATTCCGTTAATTTTATTTCCTCCAATGCAGCGCCAAAAAAAATTATCTTTTATGTTGCGGAAACGCCGGTATCCCATCGAAAGGCTGAGTTATACTTTCCCTTTCACGATCGGACAGTTGCGGACGTATAAATCCATACTGAATTGGGAAAATATCAGCATCAACGAAAATATTGACTGGAGCATTGATCTCCTTCGGGAATTTGCTGACCGTTTCGACCTGAATAATTACGGACGCGATAAAGACGTCTGCGGCGGTATGGTGGAAGGTAATAAAAGTATCCCATGGTCCGTCGAATTAATTGATGCCTTTCGGGAGCATTGGGATTGGGAAATGCTTGCGCAAAATCCGGTTGTGATGGGCGATAAAAAAATAAGAGCGTATTTTCATTTTGAGTTAGGCCGGTATTTTGAGATTTTTTACCGGACAGAGGAAGAAGATATTCCGCAGGAAATATGGGAGAATTATCATTTCAATCCGTTTGAAACCGATGAAGAATATTTATCCTATCCGGAAAATATCATCTGTGATCCTGCGGATATTGAAAAACTGGAAAATCCCGACTGGTTAAAGCTGAGTGATAATGATATTTTACCCTGGAACGCAGAACTTATTAAAAAATATGAATCAAAATGGTCGTGGGTTACCTTATGCCTGAACGAAGGAATTCCCTGGGATTATGCACTCATGAAAACCTTTGAGCATCGCATTGAATGGGGGAACTGGCGCTTTAACAAAGACGGAAGCAGCACTTTAGAACCCGGCATTGCACTGAACTCCGGTATCAAATGGGATTTCAGAATGATCAGCACATTCGGACACAGAATGGAGAACGTGATGATCTCCAACAGCAGCACAATTGACTGGAATATCGACCTTATCTGCGCCCTTGAATATTTCTGGGATTACGAACAACTCGCGGTGAATGATACAGTCTGGGAAAAAGTTTTTAAAGAATTTTCCTCCCCAAAAGAATGTATTAAACTGTTAAATATGCTTCTGGCGACAGATTTTAACTGACAGGATTTTTTCTTTTGATATACAATAATTTCCCGGTCGCAATTTCCGTTTCTCCGCTATTTCAAAATTAATTTTTGCGTGTTTCTGCAAATGCTCCATTGCGGTATTCATGCATTACCAGATCTTCACTCTTTGCTCTTCGGGCACATACATCGGATCGCCGGGTTGAATATTGAATGCTTCATAAAATTCGCTGATATTAACAGCCGGTCCGTTCACACGCAGAAAATTCGGAGCATGCACATCTGTTTTTGCGCGCAACGCCAAAGCCTCATCGCGGTATTTTCCATACCACGATAATGCAAATCCGAGAAAATAGCGTTGTACCGGTGTGTATCCGCCGATCATCTTATTTTGTTTATACTGGTCAGTCATTTTAAATGCATCGAGGCCAAGCAGCATCCCGCCGAGATCGGCGATATTTTCTCCCTGCGTAGCATCGCCATTTACATGAATGGTATCTACGATAATATATTTGTTGAACTGATCCACAATTTTCTTTGTACGCTCGAGGAATTTCGCACGGTCTTCGGGTGTCCACCATTCAACAAGATTTCCATGCTCATCGAACTGGCTTCCCTGATCATCAAATCCATGCGTTAATTCATGTCCGATGGTAGAACCTGCAGCATATCCATATGCCACTGCATCATCTACATATTTATCGGGCACACCCGGAACAATAAATGCAGCAGCCGGTAAAACTATTTCATTATTGCTCGGATTATAATATGCATTCCATGTTTGCGGCGTCATATCCCATTCGGTGCGGTCAACGGGTTTAGATAATTTTGATGCTTCATAAGCAGCGAGGTATTGATTAGCGCGGATAGAATTCTGCACATACGAATCGCGCTTAATTTCCAGTGAGGAATAATCGCGCCATGTATCCGGATATCCGACTTTCTTTGTAATTGCATTCAGTTTAACGAGCGCTTTTTCTTTTGTTGTTGCGCTCATCCAGTCAAGATTTTGAATGCGATTGCGATATGCTTCCACCACATTATCCACTATTTTTTCGTAGCGTTCTTTTTCTTCCGGCGGATAATATTTTTCGACATATAATTGCCCGAGCATGAATCCCATCGCCTGTTCTTCTGCATCCAGTACCCGTTTCCAGCGGGGCCGCTGTTCCTTTGTTCCATTGAGTATGGTCCCGTAGAAATAAAAATTCTGCTTTTCGAATGCAGAACTCAGTCTGTCGGCATACGCATTAATTATATTCCAGGTGAGATACGCCTGCCATTCTTCCAGCGTAACCGTGCTGAATAATTTCGGTAATGTTTTGAAGAATTCAGTTTGTCCTACTATCACCGTATCGGCTGCACTCATGCCTGCATTATATAAATAATCTTTCCAGTTAATTTCGGGGCACATTTCATACAACTGCTCAAGGCTCATTTTTGTATAATTTGCATACGGATCACGGAGGTCGGCAAGTTTGCGCGAATTTTCAGCAAGGGCTGTTTCAATGCGCATAATTGTTTCCGCATATTTATCCGACGGCGGGAGATCTTTTCCCGATAACTGAAATATTTTAGAAATATGCTGCACATATTGTTTTCTTATAGATGCAGTTCGTTCATCGGTATCAAAATAATAATCACGATCGGGCAATCCTATTCCGCCCTGATATAAATGCAGCATGAATTTACTGCTGTTCATTTCATCCTGAAAAATATACATGCCGAAAAGCGGCGCCACACCAATTGTTTGCAAATAAGCCGATTCGTTGAGAATATCATTAAAATCGCGGCACATGCGCACTTTTGCCAGTTCAAACTGCAAAGGATTTAATCCCTGTCTTTCTATGGTGGCGGAATCCATGGCGGTATGCCAGAAATCGCCGATCTTTTGTGTGTTGCTGCCGGGTTTTGCATTGATATCGGCGGCAGCATCTTCATTGATCTTTTTGATCCTGCCGTAATTTTCTTCATTTACGAGGCTCCAGATCCCCCACGACCGTTCACTGGCAGGAATAGGATTATTCTGCAGCCACTTCCCCATTGCAAATTTGAAAAAGTCATCTCCCGGTTTTACACTTTTATCAATATAGTCATCCAGAAAATATTCATATTTATTGTCGCCGGAAATTCCCGCCGGTGTAAAGGAGAAAATACCGGTGAGAAGAAGAATAAAAAGCAGATATTTCTTAAACATATGTAGAAAATTGATAAGGCTTCAAAGATAGGTAAAAAGCAACATCCGTTTAATTCCTTCCGGCGCGAGGAAATCAAATTTTTATTAATTGAGAAAAAAACGGCATCTTATCTTTGCTGCATGTTTCAGCAAAATTTCCGTTTAATTCCTGCAATCGTTTTATACCTTGCTTCGATAGCGCATTCCGGAAAAGCACAAACCCTGTCAGGTTCATTCAATACACAGGATGCTGATTCATTAAAATCGTCCAATGGCCCTGCGGGGATGGTATGGATCCCCGGAGGAACATTTTTAATGGGTTCCGATACTGATCCGCAAAGGCGGAATGATGAAACACCGGCACATCCGGTGCAGGTCAGCGGGTTCTGGATGGATAAAACCGAGGTGACGAATGCAGAATTTGCAGCATTCGTGGATGCCACCGGTTATATAACAACTGCAGAAAAACCGGTTGACTGGGAAGAATTAAAAACACAATTACCACCGGGAACACCAAAACCTTCGGACGAAATGCTGCAACCGGCATCCATGGTTTTTACGATGACCTCCGGAACTGTTGATCTAAATAATTATCTCAACTGGTGGCGGTTTGTTCCGGGCGCCGACTGGCGGCATCCGCAAGGTCCGGGTTCGTCTGTCGATTCTATAATGGATCATCCCGTTGTGCAGGTGAGCTGGGATGATGCCGTTGCGTATTGCAAATGGGCGGGGAAAAAATTGCCAACGGAAGCCGAATGGGAATTTGCCGCAAGAGGAAATGATGCAAATGCACTGTATCCGTGGGGAAATGATAATGATCTTTCGCAGCATGCCAATACATGGACAGGACAATTTCCGAATCAAAATACCGCGGCAGACGGATTTATAAGAACCGCGCCCGTCGGGTCCTATGCACCAAATACATTTGGTTTGTTCGATATGGCAGGAAACGTTTGGGAATGGTGCAGCGACTGGTACCGGGCTGATTATTATCAAACCTGTTTTCAAACCGGATCGATAACGGATCCATCCGGCCCCGGGAAACCATTTGATCCGGGTCAACCCTATAATCTTGTTCGCGTCAAACGCGGTGGTTCTTTTTTATGCAATGAAAATTATTGTTCCAGTTATCGCATTACAGCCCGCATGTCCACTTCCTATGATACCGGTCAGGATCATTCCGGATTCAGATGTGTAATGACTCCCGAAATGTGGGATGCGAAAAAAAATAATTCCGCACCGGAACCGGATCGCTAAACAATTTATACAATGTTGTGTTACGCAAACCGTATGAAATGTTTTTCCACTCTTTTAATTTCCATAATTACATTTCCATTATTTGCGCAAACGGGAATCATTGAAGGTACCGTTACCAACGGCATCAATAATGAACCGCTTCCTTTTGTTACGGTGATCATTTCCGGAACCGAAAAGGGAACACAAACGGGTTTTGACGGAAAATATATGCTCGACGGACTCGAACCCGGTTTATATAATCTTGAATTCAGTTTTATCGGATATAAAAAGAAAACTGTTTTTGAAATTCAGGTAACGCAGGTGAAACCCTATATACTGGATGTGGCGCTGGAAGAAGATATTAATGTTCTGGAGGCAGTTGAAATCAAGTCTAAACCCGGTGATAAAACAGAGGAATCACCATTATCGATGCGAACGATCGGTGTAAATGAGATCCAGCGAAATCCGGGAGGGAACCGTGACATTTCCAGAGTGATCCAGAGTTTACCGGGCGTAACATTTACCCCATCTTTCAGAAATGATATCATAATCAGAGGAGGCGCACCCGGCGAAAATCGTTTCTATCTCGATGGTGTCGAAGTGCCGAATATCAACCACTTCGCAACACAGGGTTCAAGCGGTGGTCCGGTAGGGATGATCAATGTTGATTTTATCCGGGAAGTGGAATTTTATGCAGGCGCGTTCCCGGCAAAATATGGTAATGCACTAAGCAGTGTGATGGAATTTGAACAAAGACAAGGTCGCACCGATCATTTCGGAGGAACGTTTACAATCGGATCCAGCGATATCGGATTAAGTATTGAAGGGCCGACATCGGAAAATGCATCTCTGTTATTCTCTGCAAGAAGAAGTTACCTGCAGTTTTTATTTGGTGCCATCGGTTTACCTTTTCTTCCCACCTATAATGATTTTCAATTCAAGGAAAAAATTAAAATCAATGAAAAAAATGAATTCACCATTATAGGGCTCGGCGCTATTGATCAGTTTCAGCTGAATACAGAAGATGATACAAGTGATTATCAGAAATATGTACTGGAATATCTTCCTGTTTTTACGCAATGGAATTATACAATCGGATCCGTATACAAACATTATCGTAAAAACGGTACTTCTACTTTTGTACTCAGCAGGAATATGCTCAACAACCGTTCCTATAAATACGCAGGAAATATTGAAACGGAAGAAAATCTGCTGTATGATTATTCGAGTACGGAATCGGAAAATAAATGCAGATACGAAGAAAATATGCAGGCGGGTGCATTCCGTTTGCAGGGAGGCGCTGCAATAGAATTTGCAAAATATACCAACACAACGTATCAGCAGATCCCTTTGGGTGCAGATGTTACAACCATTGATTTTACGTCGGCATTCCATATGTTCAAGTGGGGTTTGTTCGGGCAGGTGAGCCGGCAGTTTTTTGAGGAAAAACTCACATTATCCGCCGGGATCCGGGGTGATGCGAATAATTATTCCCCGGAAATGCAGAATATTTTGCAGCAGCTATCACCGCGTTTTTCCGCCAGTTATGCATTTACCGATCAATGGAGCGTAAATTTTAATACGGGCATTTATTATCAGTTGCCGGCATACACCATATTAGGGTACCGCGATGCGGAAAATGATCTTGTCAATAAAGAAAACGGTGTCCGGTATATGGAAAGCGATCATTTTGTTGCAGGCGTTGAATATCGCCCGTCACCGGGTTTGCGCATTTCTGCTGAAGGATTTATCAAAATGTACCGGCATTATCCATTTAGTCTGCGCGACTCTGTTGCACTTGCGAATCTCGGTGCAGATTATGGCGTGATCGGCAATGAACCGGTAAATTCTACCGGCGAAGGAAGAAGCTACGGTGCAGAATTTCTTGCGCAACAAAGACTTTATAAAAATTTCTATGGCATTCTTGCAATAACATTTGTGCGCAGTGAATTTGCAGATAAGCATGCAATTATGGTCCCTTCGGCATGGGATAACAAAACAATAATCGCGCTGACCGCAGGAAAAAAATTCAAACATAACTGGGAAGCAGGAATTAAATGGCGCTATTCCGGCGGATTGCCGTATACGCCCTATGATATTCAGTATTCATCCCTTACGTATGTCTGGGATATTAACCATCAGGCACTTCCCGATTATGATCAGCTGAATACACAACGGCTAGCTCCTTATCATCAGCTCGATATGCGTATCGATAAAAAATGGTATCTGAAAAAAATGAACATCAATGTGTATGTCGACGTACAGAATGTTTATAAATTTCAAACGGTGCAACAACCTTTTCTGGATGTGGTTAAGGATGTAAACGGAAATCCCGTAACAGATCCTGAAGATCCTGCACGCTATCAGACACGTTTTATTGAGAATACAACCGGGAACATTTTACCGGGCATCGGCCTCATTCTGGAAATATAATGCGGGCTGATAAGAAAGCCAATTGCGCTAAATATTTGGTCAGTAATATTTTCCTTCAATTAAATACCGGTGCACGTAATCAGTGATACCTTCCTCGAGAGAATAGAATTTTTGCGTGTACCCTGCCCTGCGGAGTTTATCCATTTTTGCTTCGGTGAAATACTGATATTTCTCCCGGATATCTTCCGGAATATCGATCCAGTGGATGCGCAGCGGCGTATGCATCGCAACGGCAGTAGCGAGAGCAAGGTCATGAAAAGTGCGGGCGTTTCCTGTTCCTAAATTATAAATACCGGAATACGGTTGTGTTGTAATGAGCCAATTGATCACCTGCACCACATCTTTTACGTATATAAAATCGCGGAGCTGTTCACCGTCCTTAAAATGTGTATTATGTGATCTGAAGAGATTTACTTTTTCTGTTTCCCGTAGCTGGTTGAAGGCATGAAAAATAACAGATGCCATTCTTCCTTTATGATATTCATTTGGTCCGTACACATTAAAAAATTTGAGTCCGTGCCAGACAGGCGGGGATTTTTTCTGACTTAGCGCCCAAATATCAAAATCATTTTTTGAATCGCCGTAGGGATTTAATGGTTTGAGCTGATGACTAAGTGCATGATCATCTATGTATCCGTTTTCGCCGCTTCCATATGTTGCAGCGCTGGATGCATATACCAGCGGAATATTTTTTTCCGCACAGAAGGTCCATATTTTTTTTGAGAATTCCAGATTGAGCATATCGAAAATATGCTTGTTGAATTCTGTTGTATCTGTTCTCGCGCCGATGTGGATGACATGCGCAATTTGTATTGCAGGGTGATCGCGTAAATAACTAAAAAGCGTATTCCGGTCGATCCTGGATGCATCTCCCAGGGCATGCATATTACCTGCTTTTTTTGTACAGGAAGCAGAAGAAAGGTCATCACTGAGCAACAGTGTATACCGCCCGCTGCGCATCAGTTCAGCGGCAAGGCAACTGCCTATGAAACCCAGTGCGCCCGTGATAAGAATAACCGGTTTTTCACCGGCCGGATTCTGCTCCATTATTGTAAATTTGTACAAAACTAAGGCAATTTCCTTTTATGCGAATCCCGGTAATTATAGTGCTATCTGTCCTGATGCTTGTCGGCTGCAATAAAAAAAAATATACGGAGATCACCAACTATAACGACAAGGTGGTGAAATTCGTCGAGCAAAGTGAACGCACGATGAAAATATGGAATACGACGAATTTCATGCAGGAATACGCATTAAAAAAACAAAATTCCATCACGAAATTATTAAACCTGCAGGACTCACTGAATTCACTGGCACCTTACGATGATGATGACACTTTGCGGCTTGCTGCCTTATCGATGATGGATAATTATCTCCATGCATTCGCAGTGTATGATACTGTGCATGCATTACTTAGCGATTCATTATTTCTGAAGAAAGATTCTATTCGTGTGCAGGAATTATTGCGCACGAATCAAAATATGCTCAAACAGCAGGGAGCATCTTTCATGCAGTTGCAAAAGCGGTTTTCCGACCGTTACGAATTACAGTTTGTTGAATAAGCAGATAAATCTTTTTAATTCCCGCAAAACTTATTGCGCATCCCTTGGAATTCCCAGTGCATCGCGCAGATAACGGTCGGCATTCGTATGCGTTCGCCAGTAGTCGATTTTCAATTCCTTTAACCGTGTTGCTTTAGTGATAAGCAGCTTGCCGTCGATGCCCGGATAGGCATCCTCCCAACCTGTGATGCGATACGGAAAAGCATTATCAAAATGTATCGTCAATATGCGATTGAGGGATGGCATTTCAATCGTGTAAGTATTAATACCTGCATCTTCAGTTAATTGCATATTTGCCTGCACCGGTTCAACGGGTTTATGGGATAACCGAAGATACAAGGCTCCCGGCAATAATTTTTGCGCGCCGGTGGGCAGAGATTGCGGGTTCAGACGAATAAGGTTCCAGAGCTCATCTTCCATAAGTACTGCATCCATTGTAATATTTTTATCCCCTTCCGATTCGAAATAACTGCGTTGTTCCACAGCAAATTTTTCCTTCCTGTTATTCATCTGGTAAAAGGACATTCCGCACCATTCCTGCATGGAACCGGTAACTTTTACGGCATGCGGATAATTATTCATATCGACAGGATTAAAAGTACTGAGCATCAGGCTATATGGATAAATACCCGTTACAAATTTCACCGACTGATTTAATTTCAATACCGATAATTTATCATTTACTGCAGTTGACGGGTCATCGAGCTTTACCTGTTTCTCTTTTGAAAAATCTTCTGTTACAAAAACGTTTACGACCGTGCCGCTATGTATTTCACCATACCGGGATTGTTCAAGAGCATAACTGGTGATCTCCGCCTTCCCTGCATACCAATACGCGTTCCACTCGGCACCCGGAGCAAATGGAGATTTAAGACTTAATTCCTTCGCCGGATTGGCAGCTTCGGTGCTGCCATTCACAGACTGACGGCAACTGAAAAAGCTTAATGAAAATATTATCAGGAGGAATGAAAATACGGTGCGGAACTGCATAAAGTCTTATTTAATTTTAAAAAACAGCGATATCCGGTGTTTTGTTCCGTCAAAAGTACGAAATCCGGCACCCGGCAGTTGTCAAAAACAGGGTGATATTTATCATTCCGCTCCGACGATTTTCCGGATCGGCTGCGGTGAACGCAAACTTCAGCAGTCTGCATTCTATTCCAGCAGGGTCTCCGCTGAAAAATAAAAATCCAATTTTCACCAAAGTCGGCGTCCCCGATAATTTGCAATTTCAATTGTAAAAAAAATGAATGGTAAGAACACTTTACGGTATTAAGAGAAACATTAATAATTCTCCGAATACACAACCACATGTGCAACCGCATTTTCAAATTTCGCCGCAATTTTAATGCTGTCGCCGGCGGGAAGCCGATGATCATACGAACCCGGATCAATTATCACCGCATATTTGAATCCCCTCTGATAGGGCCGATGCGGCTGTAAAATAAAATCTGTATGATTGACGCGTTGCGTAAATCCATGCCGCGGATCAGTGAGACTGAATCCCATCGGGAAATTTGTATAAATACTGTCGGCGGGCTGTGCATGCATTTCAATAAAATGCACCGCCTGCTGTTCGATATCGAGATATTGCAGATATGCCATATCCTCGTCGTAGGTGAACCTGCTTTCCAGGGAATCTGTTTCTGCACCCCCAAACAAAAAATGCTTTCCGTTAATACTATAGCAATTCATTGCAATAATTACCGGCAGCGCTAACAGCACCGGTAAATAAATTTTTATTGCAAGATGTAACATCACGGCAAATAAAAAAACAGCCGCGACAAGAACAAACACCATGTACCTGTTCATATAAAAATTAAGCGAATTGAACGACAATCCGCCCAGGATCAATATCCCCATACAAACAGAAAACCTGTTTATTTTAAGCGCTTTTCCGATAAGGAGCATACATAACATCCCAACACCCATTACAGTCATCACAATACGACCCTGTTCGAGAAAAATAAAGGAGAGATAATCATGCATGAACAATTCAAATTTTTCGGTTGTAAATCCGATATTTTCATCATGTAATGGAAACAGATACCAGCCATTCTGTTGTTTTTGAATCATCAGAAAAACAGCATACACCAGAAAAGGAATAACCATCGAAGCGTGCCTGCGCCGAAGTCGGAACCGTTCTCCGGTTCTGCCTTTCCATGCATACATAACAAATTCGGTTACGAGCAAAACAACCGGAATAATAATGGCCGTTTCCTTCGTCATGATCGCTGCGGATGCAAACAAACCATACAGCAGATAATTTTTCTGCGTCCACCAGTGCAACGACCACAGCATTAAAAGTGTAAGAAAAATTTCCGGTAGCACCAATACCGACTGGGCGAAAAATAACGGTTGCACCATGAGCAGCAATACTGCGATGAGCCCTGTTTTTGCATCAAAATAATGTACTCCGAAATAATATAAAGAAACAAGTAAACAAACCGATAAAAATAATGCGGTGATATGCGCAGTTAAAACCGAATCTCCAAAAATGCTGAATGCGACAGCATGCACAAAATAAAACAATAGCGGATGACCGCGGCTTAATTCCGGTGGTAATGCGGCAGGCAACAAACCGGGTCCGTGATCGTGCATGTATAATGCGCCCTGTGCATATACACCCAGTTCATCCCAGAAATACGGCATTGTGAGCGCCGGTAATTTGCAGATAATAAATACGACCAGTGCCACCAACAATGCAATGTCGTATTTGAATCTGGCATACATGGTCTGTAAAAAGCGGATTATTTAATTAAACAGGTTGGCGTATGGAGGCGAAAATTATGCATGCTGTCAAACCGTCACTTCCGCCTGCATATATTTCCCTATCGCATTTTCATAGATCGTTCTGTATTCTGCCGTGGTGCCGAATTGTGTGCCATCCACCGTAATTTTTCCATCGCTCACAAGTCCGAGTACATTCACGGGTACACCAAATTCTTTACAGATATTTTCTATTACGAAAACTTTTTCTGAAGAAGTGGAAACCACCACGCGGCTTTGTCCTTCGCCGAATAAATAAGCATCCTTTCTGATCATATGATCAGTTTCAATTTCGAAACCCAGATTATTTACCATGGCACTTTCCAGTAATGTAATGAATAATCCTCCCTCACTTATATCATGCGCCGAATAAATGAGCTGATTTTTAATTAATTCCTTCACGGCCTGCTGCAATGCAAATTCCTCTTTCAAATCAAAATGCGGTGCGGGAGAATATTTAACGCCATGTATCTCTTTAATATATTCGCTGCATGCAATATCATCCGTAGCTCTTCCGATCATCAGAATGACA
>CAYTFT010000004.1:0-8020 GCA_964437155.1 uncultured Chitinophagales bacterium
ATACAACAGGCGAATTCGTGGAAATACAGGGAACTAATAATGGCATTGAATCCGACGATCGAAGGAGATACCCCGATTTTTTATATCACGAAAAAAATTGTGCATGCGTCCGTTAAAATAACAACGATCGCACGCGGTATTTCCTTTGGCGGTGAACTCGAATATACAGATGAGATAACCTTAGCGCGTTCACTGGCAACGCGGCGTCCATTTGAAAATTATCTGCAACAGAACGAATGATCCGTCTATCCGTCATAATTGTCAACTACAATGTAAAATACTTTCTGGAGCAGGCAATGCAATCCGCACTGAAAGCATGTGCAGGTATTCCTTCGGAGATCATTATCGTTGATAATAATTCAGTGGACGGCAGCGTGGAATTTATCCGCCGGCGGTTCATGGGAGAAAACAAACCGCAGGAGACGGAAATCATTCTCCTTGCCAATACAGAAAACACAGGCTTTTCCAAAGCAAATAATCAGGGGATTGCCATTGCAAAAGGCACTTATATTTTATTGCTGAATCCCGACACCGTTGTTGAAGAAGATACTTTCAAGAAGTGTATCGCATTTATGGATGCACATCCTGAAGCCGGCGGTCTGGGGGTAAAAATGATCGACGGAAAAGGAAATTTTCTTCCGGAAAGCAAACGTGCATTTCCGAGTCCGGAGGTCGCCTTTTACAAAGCCTTTGGCTTATCGGCCCTATTTCCGAAATCAAAAATATTCGGCAAATACCATCTCGGATATCTGCATGAAAATGAAACGCATGCAGTAGATGTGCTTGCAGGTGCATTTATGCTCATTCGGAAAACCGTACTGGATACTATCGGATTGCTGGATGAACAGTTTTTTATGTATGGCGAGGATATTGACCTGAGTTACCGCATTGTACAGGCAGGATATAAAAATTATTATTATCCCGAAACGCGTATCATTCATTATAAAGGCGAAAGCACCCGAAAGGCAAGTTTCAATTATGTGAAAATGTTCTATACGGCAATGAAAATATTTGCTGTAAAACATTTTTCCGGAAGGCGTGCAGGATTATTTGTTGCCTTGCTGAATTTCGCTATTTATTTGCGCGCATTTTTATCGGCCGTTGCGCGGGTATTTAAAAACATTGCATTACCGTTGCTGGATGCTTTGCTCATTTTTGGCGGACTCGTCATCATAAAAGAATACTGGGAATATTATGTAAAATATATTGAGGGCGGAGAATATCCTGCGGCGTATTTATTCGTGAATGTTCCGATTTATATTTTCATCTGGATCATTGCGATCTATTTCAGCGGGGGGTACGACAGAAATACCACGATCACTAAAATCGTGCGGGGTATTTTCTGGGGAACGCTGGTGATCGCAGCACTCTACGGGTTTTTACCCGAGGCATATCGTTTTTCGCGCGGTATGATCATTGCCGGAGCTGCGGGCACCATTTTTCTGCTCACGCTTTCCCGTCTGCTGCTCCATTTTATCCGTTATAAAAACTTCAGACTCGGTGAAGAGCCCGATAAAAAAATACTGATCATCGGTAATGAGGAAGAATCCATGCGTGCACACGGATTGTTAAATCAGTTGCAACTGGGGAACCAGATCATTGGTTACGTGCGCACCGATGCGGGCACCAGTGATTCGGAATATGCACTTGGGAATGTGCAGAATCTGCGCGAACTCATCGAAATGTATCATGCCAATGAGCTCATTTTCTGCGCGCATGATATTTCCAGTCACCAGATCATCAACTGGATGGTAACACTGGGACAGCAGATTGATTTTAAAATCATTCCTGAACAAAGCCTGAGCATCATCGGAAGCAATTCTAAAAATACAGCCGGCGATATTTATACAGTGGATATTCAGCTCCGCATCAGCACACCTGAACAAAAAAGATCTAAAAGGCTGTTTGATATTTTCTTCAGCCTGTTTTGCCTTTTCACATTACCCGTTACCATTTTTATTGCAAAAAATAAGGGCGGATTCCTTAAAAATATATTTCTGGTTTTGATCGGAAAATACACCTGGGTCGGATATATGCAAACAGACGCGAAAAGCAGGAACGGAAATGGACAAACCACATTGCCCGCCCTGAAAAAAGGTGTACTCACGCCGCTTACCCCTGCTGCAAAGCAATCGGCAGATGCTCAAACAATTGCACGTATCAATTTTATTTACGCCCGTGACTATCGTGTTCAACAGGATATTGAAATTGCTTTTTCCGGATTCCGCGATCTGGGGAATTAATATAACTCCCGCTTACCCTCTCCCCGTTTTTCATCGATCTTCTGCCGCAGCCATCCGATATCCGCCACCTGTTTTGTTTCTTCCAGCTTCACCAGCATTTCATTTAATTTTAGTTTATCGCGCCGCGTAAGGCGGGAGAGTTTATCAATAAATTTCAGGAAGTTGGAATACAGCACTTTTACATTCTCGCTCAGGGTTTTATTTCTGCGCAGATACACTTTGAATGCCTCAATTGCACTTTGCATCGGATCCCATTCATCCATCTGATAGTAAATTTTTATCAGCATTGTGCGGCTGTCCAATGCATAAAAAATATCGGTGAATTCCACCTGATTGATCAGTTTCAGCGCCTCACCGTACTGACCCTTGAAAAATAACAGATAAGCGAGATTATAATTGTATGCATTGGTCCTGAATTTTTCATTCAGTTTGGTCTTATAATTTTTTATGAATTGTTCCGTCCACCCGGTCTCCCCCGCACGCAAAGCGGCAATGACTATATTCTTATATGTCCACGGGGACAAATATCCGTCTACCATCAGCAATTCCTTTTCCAGTGCCTGTTTGGAGAGATTGAAATATTCGCGGAGATAATGCGCATTGCCGGCATTGATCTTCCGTATCGCATAATTCTGTGCATACGCGTACATATCTTTTGCCTCATCGGGCGGGAACTTATCTGTATGCTCTTCCAGTAATGTTTTTAATTTTTCAAAATGCGCATCAATATCATTTTCGACAAATGTCATCAGGATCTGATAATAGATCGTGATGGAAGGGTATGCATCATATGCAGTTTCCCTGAGATGATCAGAGATCTCTTTTAAAAACCTGAGTTCATAATCCGTAGCAACCAGTTTCTGGCGGTTGATGAGTTCGCACGAATATTTTAATTTAGTGGCTATATAAAACAGGTCGAGATAATCGGCTGCTTTTTGCAGACTTGCATCATACGCCCGCTTTTTTTGCCGGTCGAAAAAAAGATTTAATTCGCTTTGCAGTAAATATTCCTTATAAAAATAAGGTGCATTCCGGTACGGATCCTTTTCGAGATATTCCCGCGCTTCCCGTAATGTCTGATCAAACAACTTGTCGTTTTCCCATTTATTATATACCCGAAGCGTATTGCAATATCCCTCCAGCGTATTTTCAAAATACGTATTGTAACGGATAAATCCCTCGACATGGTCCACCACATCGCTCATCATATATCCCAGTTTTTTCTCATTGATGGTGATCCCCGGAATTCCCTTTTTTACCAGACGTTCCTTTTCAAGACTTTTCGAATCAAATTCAGGGGCATATTTGCGGATATGATTATAAAAAATCAGCAGGTCGGTGTCTTTATTAAAGAAGGGTGATCCCAGATATTCGGAGAACCGGTTCAACTCTTTGGAACCCAGGTTCCGCAACATATCCAGCATTTTACTTTTATACATTCCTGCAGGTTGATTTGAGGCGCTAAAATACCTCTATTTTTTCGGAAATCAGGGGAATAAACGACTGTTTTCAAAGGACAGTGATTCACCTAACATGCTGTTTATGAGCATTTTACAAAATAAATAGAATTCTACCATCCCTCCTAATGCCGAAAAAATGGTCGGAAACCGATGGAAAGGTGAATTATATGTACTTTTATATTGTTGCCACCGGTAGTTTCTTTACATTGGGAAAAGACCAAAAGACTAAACATGAGGACTCGTCAGCAATTGACAAACTATTCTTATAAGCATTTTCTGTTGAGCGGAATGCTGCTGGGTATGACATATCTGGTAACTGCTCAGACACCGACGACAGCGGTGAACGATACGATTAATATGTGTGAAGGCACTTCGGAGACGATCAACGTTATTCTGAATGACATTGATCCGGATGCCGGTGAGGATCTGGAAATGGATGTCATTATCGGACCCGCTTCTGCACTGATCGATTATTATGATGAGGATAGTACAATCACTGTTATTGTTGATCCCGCCTTTACCGGAAACGATGTTATCGTGTATCAGGTCTGCGGAAATGATGACCTCTGCGACATCGGACTTTTATATATCAATGTTGCCGGCGCTGCGGGATGTGTATGGCCGGGTGATGCAAACGTGGATAGCATCTGTAATTATCTTGATCTGTTACCTATTGGTATTTTCTATGGTGTAACCGGCCCTATCCGGTATGATGATGACGGCACCTGGGAAGAATCGTTTTGTGATGAATGGTATGATGATGATGCGTATGTAATTTCCCCCAATCCCAAATTCGCTGATTGCAACGGAGATGGAAATATTGATGCTTACGATACATTAGTGATCGTAAATAATTACGGCCAGTCACATGGCACTTTTGTTCCTGCTGGATTTGCCGGCGGCCCCGATGATCCGTTATTCGGTGTTGATTTTTTTACAGATACTGTTGCCGCCGGGAGTGATGTGGTAATTCCGCTTCTGCTGGGATCGGAAGATATTCCCGCATCCAATATTTACGGACTTGCATTCGAACTCGATTATGATGAAACGCTTATCGTTCCTTCCAGCATACGCGTCACATTTAATTCAGGATGGCTCGGAACGCCCGGCACCGATTTGTTATGGCTGAACAGCAACGATACAACGAATGGTGTATTAAGTGTTTCCGTTACAAGAAATAATCAGATCACACGCTCCGGTTTCGGAAGTATTGGTGAAGTGAGTTTTGTTATGGAAGATAATATTGCAGGAAAAGTAACAAACGGAATTGCTTCGACTGTGCAATTCTGCATTGATTATCCTCAAACAAGAAATAATTTTGGTAATCCGATCCTGATTAATCCGGTTTGCGATTCCATAGTGGTATATCAGTTCAGCAACAGCATTGATCAGTATATTCAAAATCATATCAATATTTTTCCAAATCCCGCAAATGATTTTATTACAGTAAATATTCCTGAGCCGCTGAGTGGTGTTTGCCGCATTACTGACCTGCTCGGACAAACTGTTATTGAAAAAGAGATCAGTGCCACAAATCAGATCGATCTTCCAACAGATAAAATTGCTGCCGGTACGTATACCTTTTTTATGCAGACAGATAACGCTATTTACACACATCAGCTGATCATTCAGCATTAATCAACCGTTATGAAAAAGTTATTTTACTTCCTCCTTTTCACATGCATTACAGCCAGTTTATCGGCAAGCGATTGCGACGCCGATTTTGAATTTACCGTTACGGATGCTACGGTAACATTTAATAATCTCTCTACAGCAGATCCGGGACCGATCCTGGGTTATCTATGGGATTTCGGTGATGGTACAACATCCACTGAAATAAATCCTACACATACCTATGCCGCTTCGGGTGATTATGATGTTTGTCTTGTCATTATTGCCGATGGCGGATGCACATCAGAAAGATGCGATCATGTTGATGTGGTGGTTACAGGTGACTGTACAGTCTCCTTTGAATATACCGGTGATCCGGAAGTGCATTTTACAGCGGTTACGGATCCTGTTTTCGTGACTGCTTATCTCTGGAATTTCGGAGATGGTACATTCAGCGAGGCAGAAAATCCGAATCATTATTACACATCTCCGGGCACTTATACAGTTTGCCTCACTGTTTTATATGCAACAGGTTGCACAGTTACGTATTGTTCAGAAATTATTATTGCCGGTGGTGCCGATTGTACTGCGAATTTTGAAATTATTTCCATCGACGGCGCGAATGTTCATTTTGTTGGAACAGTTTCTCCTGCTGCTGATATGGTGACCTATACATGGATATTTGGAGATGGCGGTTCCTTTACGGAAACGACAGCAGGCACACCGTCAGATCCTACGCATATGTATCCGATACCGGGTGTGTATTATGTTTGTCTTACCATTGAAACAGGCGATGGTTGTGTGGATGAATATTGCAGCGAAGTAGCTATTACCTACGTTGGATGTTTTTCAGATTTTGAATTTAATATTGATGGTTTAGTTGTAAATTATTATGAAGCCGCAACAGGTGAAGTAATTGCTTATAACTGGGATTTCGGTGACGGAACAACATCCGATGCTGCAAATCCTTCACATACATTTGCAGGTCCGGGTTCGTATATCGTTTGTCTCACCATTGAAACGGCAACCGGTTGTACTGATACGCATTGCGATTCCATTACAATTATTCCGGGTGGTGGTGATTGTGAATCAGATTTTGAATTTACCGCAAGCGGACTGGACGCGCATTTTTATCAGACTGCTGATGGTGCAGGAGCAGAAATTATCAGTTATACATGGGATTTCGGTGATGGCGGTACAGCAACAGGAATTGATCCAATGCATTCCTATGCTGCATCCGGAACATATCTCGTTTGCCTGACGATTGTTACAGCCGACGGATGCACGTCAACATATTGTGATGAAATTGATGTTGAAGATGGCGGAGCCGGAGATTGTGAAGCATTATTTTCAATAGCATCACTTGAATTTACACCGGAAGGATGGACGCTCGATCTCACAAATGAATCAACGGCAACCGGCGATATTACTTCCGTGATCTGGTATTTCGGAGATGGAACAATTGGTGAATCTTATGATGCAGAACATGTTTATCTTGAAGCCGGGTATTATCTAATTTGTGTTGTGATAACGACATCCGACGGATGCACAAGTGAATATTGTGATGAAATTTTTATTGGCGCCGATGGCGGAAGTTGTGAATCGGATTTTGAATGGACTACCGACGGATTAACTGTTGAAGTAACGCAAACTGCTGATGGCGGCGGATCAGAAATAATCGGATATAACTGGACATTCGGCGACGGAACCACAGCAACGGGTGAAACTGCAACACATACATATACGGATGATGGCGGATATCTGGTTTGCCTCACGATCGTTACTGCCGACAGTTGTATCAGCACACATTACGAAGAAATACATATTGAATATCCTGATGCAGGATGTATTGCCGGATTTGAACTGGAAAGTTTAACGGCATCACCTGACGGATGGGTGGCAGTATTTAACAATACTTCTGACGGAACCGATAATTTTTACTGGACATTCGGAGATGGCGGTACATCTGACGCAACAGATCCGGATCATTTATTTACGGAACCCGGTATTTATGAGATATGTCTGACAGTTGGTGAAGAAGGAACGGATTGTTATGATATGATCTGTCAGGAAATATTTATCGGGGATGGCGATGATTGCATACATGAAGACATGATCGATCCGGAAACAGATTGTCCCGCTGTGTATGAACCCGTGTGCGGATGTGATGGAAATACCTATGAAAATGCCTGTGTGGCACAATATCATTACGGCATTTTATATTTCACGGAAGGAGAATGTTCTTTATTCCTCACGATTGAAGAAGAAAATATTGTTGGTGCAATTCAATTATCACCCAACCCTGCAGTCAATCAGGTGAATATTCAATATGCAATAAAAGAATCCTCAGATGTAAGTATTTATATTATGGATGCAACAGGCCGGCAGATCAATGAAGTGTTCCACGAACCTTCATCGCCGGGTGTATATCATTATGCATTAAATACGTCTGAATTAACCGCAGGTATATATCTGATCAGGATCATTGCGAATGACCAGCAATATATTCAGAAACTGGTTGTAGCGAAATAAATTTCACCGCAAAGCCGTGGTTGGTGTTTTTTTCACCAACCACTTTATGATTTGTTTATGATAAAACAATAAATTTCACGGCAAAGCCGTGGTTGGTGTTTTTTTCACCAACCATCTTATGATTTGTATATGATAAACCATTGAGGATTGGCGGGGACGCCAACCTCAGAGCAA
>CAYTFT010000004.1:8120-27807 GCA_964437155.1 uncultured Chitinophagales bacterium
GAGGATTGGCGGGGACGCCAACCTCAGAGCAAGGTTTTTGTTCGCGGCGGACGCCGCAGATAGAGGGCACGAGCGGACGCTCGCGCCAGTTCGCGCTATGGTGTTAATTAAATAATAAACCCATTATTCATCCTTGAATTTACCCTGGTATTCGCCTTTGTTGTAAGATTTATCCAGGTCTTCCATTTCTTTTAATTCCGCTTCTGTCCACGGGCGGATCTCGACGCCTGTAAGATTTGGTTTTCCGGCATTCACCCATGCGGTGAACCAGAAACTGCCGAGATCGATAATTGTTTCACGCATGCGCCGTTCCACCATATTATTGAGCATGGCGTCATATTTTTCGGTGTAGGCTTTCGAATAAACACGCACTGTGCTGGCACCACGTGTTTCGTAACTGTATTTCTGATCGGAAGGAAATTCTGCATTCAGTTGTTTTTCAAAACTGAGCACACTGTCCACCATCGAATGACTTTGCAATACAATTTCCCAGATTCGTTTATTTACATCAGGAATAAATTCCGCTTTACCGGTAAAATAATCGAATTCCTCTCCCATTAATTCGGGAATGCGCGATTCCCAGAAACCATGAATACCCACCTGCCCCGTCATTTGTCCGTTATAATTTTCGGTACAATGCAAAGGCACATGTGCATCGGCAATATAATGTCCGAGGTCGGCAGTGGTTTTTAAAATGTAATTGGCATCTTTTTCTTTAAATGCATCGGTAAGCCGGAACATCATTTTTTCGACATACCATGGAACAATTCCATAGGCATTCAGACTGTCTTCCGTAAATTTTACAACAGCATCATTCCATTTGCGCGGTAATCCGGCAAACGGATATGTTCCGTAATGGTCAATATCAATATAATGACGCGGTGCTTCATCCTTGTATGCATAACGCCGCTTGTCAGGATCCACTGCATGCTCGGTCACATACTGGAGATTGGGTTTATAAAATCCGAATAATTCTTCCGGCAATGTATACAGCGCCATATTATTGATCCGCTGATGCGCCCAGAATCCCCATGGTGCAGGGGCAGATGCAGACTGCGACAATGTTGTCAGGAAAACGACCAAAATAAATATGCCGGTTCTTTTCATCTTTCAATATTAATGAAAATAATTTTTACAGTGCAGAAGCCTCGTTCAATAAACCGATCAGGGTAGAGCAGGCCAAACCGATTTCCTCATCTGTAATAGTAAGTGGCGGTGCGATGCGCATGCAATCCGGTGCGAATAAAAACCAGTCGGTAAGCACACCGGCTTCGATCATTTTTTTATTGAGTGCAAGATTAAAATCCGCATCCTTAAATTGTACTGCGAACATAAGTCCGCAATTGCGCACTTCCATGATCAATGAATGCACCAGTAAACGATTAAACAGCGCTGCCTTCTTTTCGACCTGTTCGATCACTTGCAGTCGCTCTGTTTCCATTGCAGCAGCGAGCCCCGCAGCGCAGCAAACCGGATGTCCGCCAAAGGTGGTAATATGTCCGAGAACAGGCCCGTTCGTAAATACATCCATTATTTTCTTCGCGGAAATAAATGCGCCCAATGGCATTCCGCCGCCTAATGCTTTACCGAGAATGAGCACATCAGGCCGGACCGAAAATTTCTGATGTGCAAAAAGGGAACCTGTGCGTCCGAAACCTGTCTGACATTCATCCAATAATAACAATGCGCCTGTTGCATCACAACGATCTCTTACCGCCTGTAAAAAATCCGGTTCGGGTAAAATGACACCTGCTTCCGCCTGCAAAGGTTCGATCAGCACACAGGCTGTTTTAGAAGTTATATGTTTCAGCTGTTGCACATCATTATAATCCAGCACTCTGTTATCGGGAATAAGCGGACGAAATGCATTTTTGCGTTCTTCATTATTTCCAGCGCTGAGTGCTCCCATCGTTGAACCGTGATAGGCATTCCTGAAAGAAATAATTTCAGACCGGCCTGTGCATCTTTTTGCAAGTTTCAAAGCGCCTTCAACTGCTTCACTTCCCGAATTCGTAAAATATACGGAGGTGAGTCCATCAGATAAATGACCCGTCAGCCATTTCGCATACTGCACCTGCGGAGATTCAACAAATTCACCATACACCATAATGTGCATGTATTTTTCAACCTGCAGATTGACCGCATTTTTTACTGCGGAATTATTATGGCCGATATTCGCTACAGCAATACCGGAGATGAGATCGAGAAATTTTTTCCCCTGAATATCATATAACCAGCATCCGTCTGCACGATCTATCTCCAGCATGAGCGGCCCGTCACTTGTTTGTGCAATATGTTCAAGAAATAATTGCCGCTGGTTCATAGTTTACAATACACTGAATTCAATTATACTATTTTTCCGGGCATGATCAGCAGAGAAGCAGTAAAATGCATCAGGCCCAGACCTTCGTTCCTTCCGTACAATTTTTACAGATATCGATCTCACCTCTTCCTTTCAGCAAAGCTGTTCTGAATTTTTGATATTTACCTCCCTGCCATAATTGCTTAAAAGAAGTCTCCCGCAGATCACCCAGCTGATGTGTTGCATCTTTATCAAAGCAACAGGGAACAACTGCTCCATCCCAGGTGATCACACAGCTATGCCATAATTTCCAGCAATGATTATATAATTTATTTTTGATCGTGTATTTCCCGTCCTCGTGTTTTGCATACCGTGAATAATAATCAATTGTCGGGATCAGATCATTTCCATTTGCATAATCATAGATCTGTGCTGTTTTAAATGCAACTTCATCCACGCCGATCTCTTCTCCCAGTTTTTTCACATCTTCTATCTGGTGTTCATTTGGCTTTACTACCAGGAACTGAAATATGACAAATGGTTTTGCAGAACGAAGTTCTTTTTTCCATTTTACAATATTGCGTGCACCTTCCAGCACTTTCTCCAGTTTACCGCCGATGCGGTATTGCTCATACACTTCCTGTGTTGTTCCGTCAATGGAAATAATTAAGCGATCGAGACCGCTTTCAATTGTTCTCTTTGCATTTTCATCGGTGAGATAATGTGCATTTGTACTCGTTGCAGTATAGATCTTTTTTCCATGTGCATATTTCACCATGTCGAGAAATTCGGGATTCAGATATGGCTCTCCCTGGAAATAAAATATCAGATAGGTAAGATCTTTCCCCACTTCATCCATGGTTTGTCTGAAAAAATCCTTTTGCAGCATACCGGTGGGCCTGGTAAAGGAGCGTAATCCGCTCGGACATTCGGGGCATCGTAAATTACACGACGTGGTGGGTTCGAACGAAAGAGATATGGGCAATCCCCATTGCACAGGCTTTTTCGTCCACATGGAATAATAATAGGAAGATATCACCTTGCTCATATTCCATAGTCTCCGCGGCGTGAGCTTAGAAGCGTAATTCAATGAATCGGTGAAGCTGAATGGCATGGGTTATTTATTACTTGAAGGTCCGCGTAAATTATCATCAAAACCCTCAAGTGATTGAAAATAGTTCAGTTCAATGGTACATCTTCTCTTATCTGCACTCAGATCATACGCATATTCGAGAATTTTATTGAACGATTCCGGAATCAGATACGAACGCTTGATCGTACTTCTTTCATGGTCGCCGTCATACCAGAACATTTGCAGGGTCTGGCAATAATCACATTTTACCGGCCAGTTGGATTGCGCGGCGAGTTCTTCAGAAAATTCGTTCATATATCCCATGAGTAATTCAAACTGATCCTGCGGTACATCGAAACAAAAGGTAGCAGAATCGAGTGAGCTCAGCATGAGTTGAAAGCAGGTGTTTTTTTCTGTTATGCGGAAGGAAACGATATTAAATTTTCCGTCGAAGAACATAAAATCGACAAACCGTTCATTGTATTTCCTGAAAGTGATAGGCTTACCCAGAATTGTATCGGTACCTATTATCGTTATACTGTCGGTGCCGAGGGTAGTACTTTGTGCGTGCAACGATCTGCTGCTGCAGAAAGAAAATACAATAAGCAGAAAAAAAAGTTTCTTCATTCTATATCAGAGATGTTCGAATTGTTTCAGAAATCGGAGGTCATTTTCAGAGAATAAACGTATATCGTTAATCCTGTATTTCAGAATAGCGATACGTTCGAGGCCGAAGCCGAATGCAAATCCCGTATATTTTTCAGCGTCGATCCCGCAATTTTCGAGGACAACAGGATCTACCAATCCGCAGCCGCCGATCTCGACCCAGCCGCTATGCTTACATATTGCGCAACCGCTGCCTCCGCAGACAAAACAGCTCACATCCATTTCGGCGCTGGGTTCGGTGAACGGGAAATAACTCGGACGTAAACGGATCTGTGTTTTTTCACCATATAATTCCTGTGCGAGATACAACAAGGTCTGCTTCATATCGGCGAAGTTTACGCCTTCATCAATATACAATAATTCTATCTGATGAAAAGTACAATGCGCACGGGCTGAAATTGTTTCGTTGCGATAGGTTCTTCCGAGCGCAACAATACGAACCGGTGGATTTTGTCCGGTCTTTTTCAGATTTTCCATCACACGGATCTGCACATTCGAAGTATGCGTTCTTAATAATACGGCAGGATTTGTCTGAATATAAAATGTATCCTGCATATCGCGTGCAGGATGATCTTCCGGCATTCCCAATGCAGTGAAATTATGCCAGTCGTCTTCAATTTCCGGGCCGTCTACAACGGTATAGCCAATTCTTGTAAAGATCTGGATCAGTTCATCTTTTATGATAGTAACAGGATGTCTTGCCCCCGGATTTTTTATCGCAACGGGTAAACTGATATCCAGGGAGGTCCCGTCCTTTTTATTTGATGTTTTATATACCGCTTCCAGTTCAGTAAATCGGGTTTCTGCAATTTGCTTTAATTCATTTACCCGCTGACCATATTCCTTTTTCAGTTCATTCGGGACAGATTTGATCGCCGCAAATACATCTTTCAAAACATTTTTGCTTCCGAGAAATCGTATCCTGAATTGCTCGAGCCCGGCGGCATCTGTTACCGGAAAGGATGCAATTTCCTTTTTTAGGTCATCAATTATGCTGAACTGTTCATGCAACATTTCCATGGCTCAAAAATACAAAAACCACACGAGCGGATGCGGGATCAATTTGACCAATTCCGCAAGCAAAGCCGGTGCAAAGGCATAAAAAAAGGGCGGCAAAATTTTGCCGCCCTGTAAAAATTTATCTGGCACCAGATCAGTTCACACCGAATTTAGCAGTGTATTTTGATTTGCCGTTGCTGATCACTACGAAGTAGAAACCTGCTTCAAGATCAGAAATATTCATATCGATCATATTGCTTCCTTCAACAGCATTATATGTAAAGGAGCTGATTTGCCTTCCGAGAATGTCAACGAGTTGAACATTCACTTCTGCATTTTCCTGGATACTGAAATAATCAACTGTTACGATATCGGTAGTTGCAGGGTTTGGATACACTCCTACGATCGTATTATCATAATCATCTTTAACAACCTGATAAGATGCATCCTGCTTCCAGTTAGAAGAACTTACTGATACAAGAAGATCATAGCAGTCAGATGTATTATACGCACCGGAATAACCATATATGCGCAGGTAGCGGGTACCGGTTGTTGTAGTGTTCCAGATCACCTGTTCGTTGGTAGTACCGCCGTTCAGTGAAGAGGCGATAAGCGTACCGCTCTGGTTGTATAATTTCAGATCATAGTCAGCCGGTAAGGATGTCAGATCAACTTTGATCTTTGTATTAGTACCGGTTGTTGTGAATTTAAACCAGTCAACATCAGTCGAGGTACTGATCAATGCATGATACAGTGTTCCTGCAACAATTGAAGTTGCTGTACCATTCGTATTATTTGATTCATATGGATCGGTACATGTTGCACCACCGGTTGTCGTAAAGGTTGTGGATGCAGTAAATGAGCTGGTAGTTCCGCCGCTGCAAACAGTTTGCACCTGCCATTCGTATGTTGAACCTGCAACGAGGCCCGTAACCGATTTAGAAGTTGTGGCTGAAGTTGTATTTGTCCAGGTGCCTGCAGTGGTAAGTTTATAACGAACATTATAGCTTGTTGCACCTGCAGCTGCTGTCCAGTTAAATGTAGCACCTGTTCCTGTTACGGAAGTGGTATTCATACCTGTGGGCGCAGCACATGTAGCAGCACCGCCGCAGCCATTTGAAGTAAGCAGGGCAACGCGTGCACCGCCTGCTGCAAATAATGCCTGCATTCTTGTTTTCTGACCTGCGGTAAACATCACCATACATGCATCATCTGTATAATCCATGTAATCCTGATACATATCGCCGTTAGGTCCGTTTGAGCAGGAGATTCTGATTGTTCCGGCAGGGCAACCATAGGTTTCATCTGCCTGATTTGGAGTATCAGCAACTAAATCTGATCCGCCGCAACCGGTACCATCATCACCCCATATATGGTATAAATTCAGCCAGTGACCAACTTCATGCGTTGCTGTACGGCCGAGGTCATAAGGTGCAGTAGCTGTTCCGCCGCTACCGGTATAAGCGTAGTCAATAACAACGCCATCGGTTGCAGCAGCTCCGCCCGGGAACTGAGCATAACCCAATAACCCGCTTCCGAGATCGCATACCCATATATTAAGATATTTGTTGCGGTCCCAGATATCGTGTCCACCCTGAGAGGTATATTTTACCTTATCATCAGTGCTGAAAGATGTTTTTGTAGTAGAAGTTCTTGTGATACCCGTAGTAGGGTTACCGCTCGGGTCGGTTGTTGCGAGGCAGAACTGCACTTCGCAATCTGCAGCAAGAGCCGCAAAAGCAGCGGGTGCTGTACCGGCATCGGTATTGGTTTTACGATAATCCTGATTTAAAACAGTGAGCTGCGACATGATCTGTGCATCACTGATGTTTTCAGCGGCTACATTGTACACCACGTGAAATACGATCGGAATGGTTACCACTGTTCTTTCCCCTGCACCTGCATTTGTAGCAATGTAGTTCTGGGTGAATGTTTCAATTGCCTCGCGGTTTGCAGCGTAGGTCGGGTCTTCCGCTTTCATACGGGCATCCACATCCATTGCGGCGCAAATACGCTGAGGCGCCTGTGCCATCATCACGCCTCCAAATACAATAGAGAAGGCTGTGAAAAGTACTGATTTTTTCAACATTTTGATTAAAAGATTTGGGTTAATAATTTTAAAAAGAGTTGTTAGTTGGTGTGTGAACTCTTAGGCCGGTAATCATTCAAGTGTATGATCATCCGGTAGAAGATGATGGCACCTGGTGATTCGTTGCGTAAAATTAAAATATTTTTTATCGATTGGGCAAATTTTTGAAAAAAATAATTCACCTGTATATGCACATTTACCCGTTTCAGCGCGTTCCTTTCTATACAATAAACCTGTTTCACCATCTGGACTGAAACTGCCGCAGGCATACTGATACCTATACATACGGTGATTCATTTTGAATAATCAGCAGGTTCGGCCGACCCTCCTTCGCTTCCCCGGTAAGCAGCCATATCCTGAAATACATTAAATTTAAAAAAACACAATAAAAATTATCAATTCAATAAAACCGATATCCGTTTTAGGCTGCGGTATGTTTAGTTGGTAATTTTGCCGTGTGGAAAGGGATATTTTCAGGTTATTGAAGGAAAGGATATTGATACTGGATGGCGCCATGGGCTCCATGATCCAGCGCTATCATTTAAAGGAGGCGGATTTCAGGGGTGAGCGTTTTGCCGGTCATGCATCAGACCTCAGGGGCAACAATGACCTGTTGTCCATCACGAGACCCGATGTGATCAGGGAAATTCATCTGCAATATCTCGAAGCAGGGGCCGATATTATTGAAACGAATACATTTTCCTCGACTTCTGTATCGCAGGCTGATTACCATCTCGAAGACATTGCCTATGAACTGAACGTGCAATCGGTGCAGGTTGCACGCGAAGCCATCGGGCTCTATTTTAAAAATCATCCCGAACGACCGGTTTTTATTGCGGGCGCCATCGGACCTACCAATAAAACACTGAGTATCTCACCTGATGTCAACAGGCCCGCGTACAGATCACTTTCCTTTGATGCACTCGCTTCAGCATATTATACTCAGGCAAAAGGATTAATGGATGGCGGTGCGGATATGCTGTTGATCGAAACAATATTTGATACATTAAATGCAAAGGCAGCCATTTATGCCATTGAAAATTTATTTGAAGAAATGGGAAAGAAATTACCCGTTATGGTTTCGGGAACAATTACAGATGCAAGCGGCAGAACATTAAGCGGCCAAACTGCAGAAGCATTTCTGACCTCACTGAATCATATTCCTTTATTAAGTATCGGCCTGAATTGTGCTTTGGGTGCAAAACAATTAAAGCAGCATATCCAGACCCTTGCTGCAAAAACAGATCTATTTATCAGCGCATATCCGAATGCAGGATTGCCGAATGCTTTTGGCGAATATGATGAAACACCCGAAAGCAACGGAAATGATCTTGAAGAATATTTACAAAACGGGTGGGTAAATATTATTGGCGGATGTTGCGGTACTACGCCTGATCATATCCGGTATATTGCAGATATCGCCAAAAAATATCCGGCGCGTATCCCGCCTGTATTACCAAAATTGCCGGCATTCAGCGGACTCGAGCGGTTTGAAATGTTTGCAGGAAGCAATTTTGTAAATGTGGGTGAACGCACCAATATTACCGGCAGTAAACAATTCAGAAGACTTATTGCCGAAGAAAAATATGATGCAGCACTCATAGTTGCACGTCAACAGGTGGAGAATGGCGCACAGATCATCGATATTAATATGGATGAAGGGATGATCGATTCGGTGCAGGTAATGCAGACATTTTTAAATCTGATCGCAACAGAACCGGATATTGCAAAGGTGCCGGTGATGATCGATTCAAGTAAGTGGGAAGTATTACAAGCAGGATTAAAATGTGTGCAGGGAAAATCCATCGTGAATTCCATTTCATTAAAGGAAGGGGAAACGATTTTTAAAGCGCATGCCCGGGAAGCAAAAAAACTGGGCGCAGCAGTTATTGTAATGGCATTTGATGAAGAAGGACAGGCAACCAGTTTTGAAAAAAGAATTTCCATTTGCGCACGTGCATTTACTATTCTCACACGCGATTGCGGTTTCGACCCCACAGATATCATTTTTGATCCGAATATTCTCACTGTTGCCACCGGCATCGATGAACATAACAGTTATGCATTTGATTATATACGCGCCACGAAATGGATAAAAGAAAATTTACCCGGCGCATTAGTGAGTGGGGGTGTGAGTAATATTTCTTTCGCTTTTCAGGGAAATAATACGGTGCGCGAGGCAATGCATTCGGCATTTTTATATCATGCCATTAAAGCAGGTATGGATATGGGGATCGTGAACGCGGGCATGATAGATATTTATGAAAACATTCCCGCAGACTTATTAGAAAGAATTGAAGATGTATTATTTAATACAAGGGAGGATGCAACCGAGCGGCTGGTAGAATTCGCTTCCACATTATCACAGAAAAGCAAACAGGAAATTGCACAACAAAATACCTGGAGAGAAACTAAAATTGAAGAAAGGTTACAATATGCACTTGTTAAAGGAATAACGGATTTTATTGATGCAGATATTCAGGAAGCGCTGCACAGGTATCCCGATCCGCTGCAACTCATTGAAGGTCCGCTCATGGCAGGAATGCAGGTGGTGGGCGATTTATTCGGCAGTGGTAAAATGTTTTTACCACAGGTTGTAAAAAGTGCGCGTGTAATGAAAAAAGCTGTGGCGATATTGCAACCGCTGATCGAAGAAAAGAAATCCGGTTCCGAAAATATCAGGCGTCCCGTTATCGTAATGGCAACGGTAAAAGGAGATGTACATGATATCGGAAAAAATATAGTAGGCGTGGTGCTGGCATGCAATAATTATGATATTGTTGACCTTGGCGTGATGGTGCCTGCACAAACAATATTAGATACTGCAAAAGATAAAAAGGCAGTACTGATAGGGCTCAGCGGACTTATTACGCCGTCGCTTGATGAAATGGTGACAGTGGCGAAAGAAATGGAAAAAAGAAATCTGCAGATCCCGCTGCTTATAGGAGGTGCAACTACTTCACGCACACATACCGCCGTGCGCATTGCTCCGGCGTATTCGGGACCTGTCGTGCATGTAGCCGATGCTTCCCGCAGTGTAACAGTTGCCAATCAGTTACTGGGGCAGGAGAAAGATGCATTTTTAGAGGAATTAAAATTCAATTATCAGGACATTGCTACGGCACATGCACGTAAACAACAAAGCAAAGAATTTATATCCCTGCAGGATGCGCGAAAAAATAAATTAATTCTCAGCGATAACAGTATACCGCCTGCACCGGCATTCACGGGCATTAAAGTATTCGATGATTATCCTCTGGAAGAGCTCAGAAATTACATTGACTGGACACCTTTTTTCCAGGCCTGGGAACTGGCGGGGAAATATCCTGCTATCCTATCAGATCCGCTCGTTGGGCATGAAGCGAAAAAATTATTTGCCGACGCGCAGCAGATGCTCGATAAGATCATTCAGGAAAAATGGCTGACCGCCAAAGCCGTGATCGGATTTTATCCTGCTTATAGTAGTGATGATGATATTATTATTGACAATGGAGATGGAAATTCCATATCCCTGCATCATATCCGGCAACAGAATAAAAAAGCGGAGGGGTTGCCGAATTATTGTCTGGCAGATTTTATTGCACCGCGGGTTTTACGCCCCATCCCGGCCTTCCCCGAGGGGGAAGGTGCCAGATCCCGGGGGTTAGCGTATAAAACGAATACGTCCAGTTCATACCCTGTATTAAAACAATTTGTAAAAGAATTACGCAGCAATATGACTCCTTCGGAAAAAAGATTGTGGGCGGTTTTAAGAGGAAAAGAACTGGCGGGTTATAAATTCAGGCGACAGCATATTATTGAGAATTTTATTGTTGATTTTGTTTGTCTGAAAAAAAGACTCGTGGTTGAAATTGACGGTGCCATTCATAAATTGCCTGAAAACAGGATGAGTGATGAGCAGCGAACCGACAGACTGGGGCAATTAGGTTTTAAGGTTATCCGATTTACTAATGATGAGATTACAAATGAATTTAATGATGTCCTTAAATTAATTCTGTTTCACCTTACTACGCAACCGGATTACAATGCGACTATACAATCTTTATCTGAAAATGAAAATGCAAACACAGATACCCTAATTTTCTACCATGATGCAATTCCCTCTCATAACGTTAAGATGACCGAAGAGCGCACAAGCGATGGAGGTTCAGAAGTCCCCTTCGGGGATTTAGGGGCACAAGACCACCTCGGTGCCTTCGCCCTCACCGCCGGCATTGGCATTGAAAAAAAACTTGCCGAATTTGCTGCTGCGCATGATGACTATAATTCTATATTATTAAAAGCCCTCGCCGACCGCCTTGCAGAAGCGTTTGCCGAACGCATGCATGAAAGGGTGCGAAAGGAATTTTGGGGATATGCAAAAGATGAATCGATTAGCCCACAGGATTTAATTGAAGAAAAATACACCGGTATACGCCCGGCGCCGGGATATCCCGCCTGCCCTGACCATTCAGAAAAGCGTACGTTGTTTCAATTACTTGATGTAGAAAAAAATGCGGGCCTACAACTCACTGAAAGTCTTGCTATGTACCCGGCTGCCAGTATCTGCGGCTGGTATTTTGCGCGGCCGGAAGCAAAATATTTCAGCGTGGGGAAGATCGGAAAGGATCAGGCGGAAGATCTGGCAAAAAGAAAAAAAATGCGTATGGAAGATATGGAAAACTGGCTGCGGAGTGTGTTGAATTATTAAACACATTTCGGTTGGTGCAGATACCAACCGATAAAAAAATTCGTATATTAGTTCCCTAAACCTATAACAATGAAAGCACCTTCAAGCACCTTCAAGCACATTCAAGCTCTTGCAGGTCATGTAATTTTTTATACTGAAACTGTAAGCAGCACAAATGAGATTCTTTATGTGGATTTGTCTCTGATGCCTGAAGGAATATATTTCTATTCCATCTCCAAATCAGACGGGTCAAATCTTAATGGGAAAATTGTCAAAATATGAAACTCTTCATACTGGTTGCAGCAGTTGTAATAAATGCAACTGTTTGTTATTCACAAAATCAAGGGAATACATGGTGTTTTGGAGATTCTGCCAAGCTCATTTTTGGCGACTCATCTTATTCAGTTGGATCCGCACCAGAGCGCGCATTTGAAGCGTGTGCTTCTATTTCAAATTCCGCTGGTGATCTTTTATTTTACACAAATGGTATTAATGTATATAATAAAAATGGAATCATTATGAATAATGGTGATGGCTTAAATATTGCGAAAGTTGATGAAACAGGTTCCTCTGTCACACAAGGAGTTGTAATTATCCCGAAACCCAACAATGATTTAATTTATTATATTTTTGTAATTTCAGATTCAACATTGTGCTATTCAACTGTGGATATTTCTTTGTTTGCTGGTCTCGGAGGTGTTGTTGAAAAAAACTCAATCATCCTGCATCATAAATTAACGGAAAAACTTCAGGCCGTTAAACATGGTAACGGTCAAGACTGGTGGCTAATAACACGCAAATATGGGACTCCGCCGGATTCAAGTGATCTTTTTTATAAATTATTAATCACTTCTGACACCATCAAAATTTTCGAACAAAACTCTGGATGTTTTGTTTCTGGATTAGATGCCGGCGAAATGACTTTTACCCAAGATGGAAATATTTTGGCATTTGTTGACAAAAGTGGACTATCAACTTTTACTTTTGATCGTTGTACAGGAAATTTGGAACAAACATATCATATAAATAAAGCTGACATTAGTATTGATTTATTATATGGTTGCGCCTTTAGTTCGGACGGCAACAAATTATATATTTCAACAGAGGCAACTCAGGAGTATTCAAAGCTTTTCCAATATTGTTTAAATTGCAATGACCCTTTTCCGGAAACGAAGAAATTAATTTATGAATTGGAAGTTCCTTTTGATTTTGATGTGCCTGAATACACATTGGGCCAAATTGAATTAGGTCCCGATGAAAAGATATATTTAGTTACGGGGCATAATGTGAATCCAAATTCCGTTTACAGCATGTGGAATCAGAATTTATCCGTAATAAATTCTCCTGATATTGAAGGGCAACTTTGCGATTTGGATACGAATTCTATTTGGCTAGGCGGCAAACGGGCGACAGCAGGCCTCCCCAACATGTCCAACTATAATTTAGGGCCGCTTGTTGGGAGTGCATGTGATACCTTACTCGTCATTGGAGATAATCCGCGTCCATCAGGAATTCATGTTTACCCCAACCCCGCCACAGATCAAATATATTTTTCAGGAAATGCCGCTTATACCGGAAGTCATGTGCAATTGCGAATCTATAATTTATTGGGAGAAGAAGCATTTACAATGAGCAATATTCCATTCAATACAGCCATTCAATTACCGGAGCTAACTAACGGATTGTATGAAGTGGTTCTCGAAAACGGGAAGCGAAGATTGTTTGCGGATGAGTTGATCATACAGAGATAAGACATTACATTTCGGTTGGTGCGGACACCAACCGATAAAAAAAAAGGGAAGATCGCCAAGATATGAAAACGTACTATATTATCTTTATTTTGCTTTTAACAAAAGCATCCACGTCCTATTCACAATTTGAATCAGCAAATTGGTATTTTGGAGATTCCATATTGATGAATATAAATGATGGGATCATATCAACATCTATCAGGGAAGGCAAATCTTATGAGGCATCCGCATCAGTGTCTGATGAAAAAGGCTCCTTGAAGCTTTATACAAATGGCATAACAATTTGGAATAGCCTGGATGAAATAATCAATAATGGAGACGGATTGAATATCGCACAAGTTGAATACGAAGGATTTGAAGTAACTGGCTCTTCGTCTACACAAGGCGTATTAATTATTAACAACCCAGGCGATTTTTCACAATATTATGTATTTACAATTTCCGATAGCACTTTATCCTTATCTATAGTTGATATCGATTTATTCGGAGGTTCAGGAGGAGTAATTATCAAAAATAAAACAATTATAAGTGATAAATTAATGGAAAAAATGCAGGCTGTCAAACACGGAAACGGTACAGACTGGTGGATTATCACACATCAATACGGAACTTCACCTGACTCATCAGATTTATTTTATAAAGTACTTGTCTCAACGGATACTTTACAAGTGTTTCAACAGCATGTAGGCAATTTTAGTAGTGGGAGTAAGCAAGGTGAATTCGCAATTTCAAATTCCGGGGAAACCTTAGCAGTTGCTGACAGGTTTGGCCTTGAGATTTTACACTTCGATCGGTGCAACGGAGAACTTGTTGAAAATTACTTTATCCCTTCATCTGAAATCTCTACTAATGATTTATACGGATGTGCATTTAGCCCTGATGACAATAAATTATATGTTTCAACACTGGCATTAGTAGATTTTTCGGAACTATTTCAGTTTTGCTTTAACTGCAATGATCCGTTTATTGAATCTAAAAAATTGATTTATAAACTTGTTGTAAATATAAGTTTTGATTCACCAGATTATTCTTTTGGTCAATTGGAGTCAGGTCTCGATAATAAATTATATTTAGTTACTGGCAGAAGTGAAATCCCTAATAATGACTTTTCAGAATACACCCAAAACCTTTCCGTAATTAACTTTCCAAATTTGGAAAATATCGCCTGCGATCTTGATACAAATACGATTTGGCTTAACGGAAATAGAGCAACACTTGGCCTCCCCAACATGCCCAACTACAATTTAGGGCCGCTTGTTGGGAGTGCATGTGATACCTTACTCGTCATTGGAGATAATCCGCGTCCATCAGGAATTCATGTTTACCCCAACCCCGCCACAGATCAAATATATTTTTCAGGAAATGCCGCTTATACCGGAAGTCATGTGCAATTGCGAATCTATAATTTATTGGGAGAAGAAGCATTTACAATGAGCAATATTCCATTCAATACAGCCATTCAATTACCGGAGCTAACTAACGGATTGTATGAAGTGGTTCTCGAAAACGGGAAGCGAAGATTGTTTGCGGATGAGTTGATCATACAGAGATAAGACATTACAATTCTGTTGGTGTGGACACCTGCCGATAAAAATAATTAATTCCCCTCCCCCAGCCCTCCTGCATAATACTGCAACGTGAGTTCTGCCAGTTTTGCCTGCAAGGTGGCAGTTAGCAACCTGTTCACGGCTGCAGATTCCTGTAATTGTATCCAGCGCAGATCAATGGATGTGATCGTACCTGCTGCAAAACGTTCTAATGCGATGACTACATTTTTTCGCGCCGCCTCCACATTCGATCGCTCCAGTTCCATCACAGTCCGGCTGGTATTGAAACTATCATACGCTTTTAATATTTCCGTACGGATATTCAGTTGTGTTTCCTCCACTGCTGTGTTCTGCATATTCTGTATCACATCCATCTGCTGTATGGCTGATCGCGTTTGCATGCCGTTAAACAGCGGGATGCTTAGTGTTAATCCGAGTGAAGGCCCATACGTGAGGTTACTCGAAACAAACCCCGATTCGGATTGCGACTGCAGAAAATTATATCCGCCATTGAGTGAGACTGCGGGGAATAAACCTGCGCGCATTTCTTTTTTCTGCAAACCTGCTACCACTGCATTTTTTTGCGCAAGTTGTAATACTGAATTTTTTTCCAGAGCCAGATCCATCCATGTATTAAAGGATGCTATTTCCTTCACAATAACAGAATCCTGAACCAAAAAGATAATGGCAGGATCGCGGCCCATCAGTTGATTGATCGAGTATCGCAGATCGCGTATCACCCCGCCGCTTTGCATCCATTGAACACTATCGGCATGCAGATCTACCAGCGCCTGCAGCATATCCGCTTCTGCTGCAGTGCCGGCATTTTTCATTGCCTGTACAATTGCATAACGGCTTTCTGACCAATGCATATTTTCCTCCGCATACTGAAAGAATTTTATTGCAAGAACGCATTGATACCAATCGCTCATTAATTCGAGTGCCGTCGATTCCATCTGCGCACGCACCTGCATTTCTCCCATCTGTTCTAATGCCTCCAGCCTGTCCTTGGTGGCGAACATTTTAAACCCGTCGAACAAGGTCCAGTTTAAAAAAACACCGGCATCCAAAGAGGAAGCCGATGCATTGGTGACCGATCTTGTATCACCACTTACATACGATTGCTCACTGTTATTTAATTGCGAACCGGCGGTAATATCTGCACTTACCGATGGCAACATGCCCGCATTACCGGCAGTATTTTGCATTTGAGCAAGTTCCGCCTGATACCGTACTAACCGAATGCCGTAATTATGTTCAAACGCTTTTGCAAGCGCTTCCGGCAATGTGAGTATTTCCTGCGCAGTTGCGCGGTAATTTCCGGTAATAAAAATGATAACAGACAATAATAATTTACGCATGTTTCCCATCATCGGATAATTTCTTTTTGAATGAAGGCATGAACGTATACAGTGCAGGGATCACATATAATGTAAGCACCAGTGAAAATAATAATCCGCCGATAATTGCAATTCCCATCGATACGCGGCTAGCTGCAGAAGCGCCCAATGCCAATGCAATAGGAAGTGCACCCAGCACGGTTGCCAGCGAGGTCATTAATATCGGACGGAAACGCTGTGTGGCTGCATCGATCACCGCATCGAATTTACCTGTGCCCGATCGTTTTCGCTGATTGGCAAATTCAACGATAAGAATTCCGTTTTTCGTTACAATACCCACAAGTACGATAATTCCGATCTGACTGAATATATTCAACGTCTGACCAAATAAAGAAAGGGAAAGCACTGCACCGGCAAGTGCAAGCGGTACGGTAAACATAATAATCAACGGATACAGAAAACTCTCGAACTGTGCCGAAAGAATTAAATACACAAGTATCAGTGCGAGAAAAAATGCAAACTGCAAACTGTTGGAACTCTCTGCAAATTCTTTTGACGGACCCGAAAGTGCCGTGGTAAATTTATCGTTCAGTACTTCCGCGCCGATTTTATCCATTGCATCAATACCGTCACCCAACGTATATCCGGGTGCAGGATTTGCCATTACGGCTGCTGCGACATATCTGTTATAACGAAATAATTGCGGTGGAGAACTCTTATCGGAAAGTGTTACGAGATTATCCATCTGAATAAGTTCGCCGCGATTATTTTTTACATATGCTTTTTTCAGATCAAGCGGCTCGTCGCGATTATCGCGTGTCGCCTGTCCGATCACCTGATACTGTTTATTATTAAAAATAAAAAATCCGAATCGCTGTCCGCTGAAATATAACTGCAGCGTTTCAGCAATATCCTTCACTGTAACACCCAATGCCCTTGCGCGATCGCGGTCTATTTCAACTGTTAATTCCGGCTTGTTGAATTTCAGATTAATATCCACCACCTGAAATGCAGGGTCCTGTGCGGCTTTTTCCATGAAGGCGGGAATAATATTCCGGAGGCTTTCAAAATCAGGTGCTTCGATCACATATTGCACCGGCAATCCAGCGCGACGGTCGCTGCTGATCGTTTGTTCCTGTGTGATAAATGTGCGCGCGAAATTATATTTTTTGATCAGTGCAGCATATTCATCGGCGATCTCCGACTGGCTTCTTTCACGCGCAGCGGGGTCGACGAGACTCACGCGGATAAATCCTGCATTTACAGCACCACTCGCTCCGAAGGTAGGCGCAGTAACAGCAATAATATTTTCTTTTTCAGGAATGGTATCCACGAGATTTACCAGCTGCCGGTTGAATGCATCCATTTTTTCAAAGGAAGTGCCTTCAGGTGCGGTGGCATTAATTACAAAACGGCCCTTGTCTTCCATCGGCGCCATTTCTGAAGGTAATTTTCCGCCGAAATAAAATATCATCCATACCGCTGCCGCCATAATTCCTAATGCGATCCATCGTATTTGAATAAACGCTTTCAGTGAACGGTTATATCCATTGATAAGCGCATTAAAAAATCCTTCGGTTGCAGTATATATCCGGTTATGATGCGTGCGGTGTTTTAAAATCCGCGAGCCCATCATCGGTGTGAGGGTGAGCGATACAATTGCAGAAATAATAACCGATCCGGCAACAGTTATTCCGAATTCGCGAAATAATCTTCCTGTTAATCCCTGCAAAAATATGATCGGTAAAAAAACTGCCGCCAGCGTCATGGTAGTAGAAATAATTGCGAAGGTGATCTCCCTCGAACCTTCATGGGCAGCCTTCATCGGCAATACACCGCGTTCAACTTTTGCATAAATATTTTCCAGCACAACGATCGCATCATCCACTACGATACCGGTTGCGAGCACAATACCGAGCAGGGTGAGCACATTGATGGAAAATCCTGCTAAATACATAATAAAAAATGCACCGATCAGCGAGATCGGAATTGCGATCACCGGAATTAATGTCGTGCGCCAGTCGCGGAGAAATAAAAATATGATGAGCACCACAAGACAAAATGCGATAAGCAGTGTATCCTTTACTTCCGCGATTGCTTTTCGGATACTGGTAGTTGTATCCAATGCGATGCGGTAATTCAGGTCGCCGGGTAATTCACTTTTGATCTGATCAAAACGGCGATAAAATTCATCTGCAATTTCAATATAATTGGAACCCGGTTGCGGGGTGATAGCGACAGCCACTTGCGGAATACCACCGTTACCGCGTAAAATAGTCCTTTCATTTTCAGGTAATAACTGCGCAGTACCGATATCTTTTAACTGAATTACATTGCCGTCCTTTTCACTGATAATAAGATCATTAAAATCAACTTCTGTTATTAATCTCCCGAAGGTGCGAATGGATAATTCTGTTGCATATCCCTCAATTCTTCCGGAGGGCAATTCCACATTTTCACGGTTGAGAGCATCGCGCACATCGAGTGGTGTTAAATGGTATCCGGCAAGTTTAACCGGATCCAGTAATAATTTCATTGAATATTTTTTCTCTCCCCAAACGCGCACTTCACTAACGCCGGGAATTGTCTGCAGCCGTTCCTTAAAAACATTATTTGCGATCTCCGATAATTCGAGCAGAGAACGCTGATCGCTCTGGATCGTCATCGATACGATCGGATTGGAATCGGCGCTTGATTTTGCGACGATGGGCGGGTCACAATCCGGCGGTAAATTGCGCACAGCCTGACTCACACGGTCGCGCACATCATTGGCGGCTGCTTCAAGGTCCACATCCAGTTCAAATTCTACCGTAATCGTACTGCGGCCGTCACTTGAAGTACTCGAGAGCGAACGTATTCCTGCGATACCATTAATACTCTCTTCCAGAATTTCTGTTATTTGCGATTCTATAACATCCGCATTTGCACCTACATAATTTGTTGTTACGGTAATGATCGGAGGATCCACACTCGGATATTCACGCACACCAAGAAAGGAATATCCGATAATTCCGAATAAAAGAATGAGAATGGAAATTACGGTTGCCAAAACCGGGCGTTTAATCGATATGGATGATATATTCATGCGCTCCGGTGATTAATTATTATCCTGTTTCATTACCGGTTTTACAGGCATGCCATCGCGAACGGTAAGCAGACCGGAAATTACAATTGTATCGCCCGGAACAACGCCTTCCGTTATCTGCACATTTTTATCTGTGCGAATACCAATGGTGACAGGTGATAAAATTG
>CAYTFT010000005.1:0-23306 GCA_964437155.1 uncultured Chitinophagales bacterium
AACTCCTTAGAGTACTGCCAAAGCAGGATAAGATATAAAGACCTTATTGCGCCTGCAGCCTTTGAAGCCGCGCAGGTTCACCCAAAGACAGGGATTGTAAAGCAAAGCAATGAACGCAGGAAGCAACAAGCTATCCTTGAAAGGCTGAAAGACGGTTATAAGCTACCCCGAACACGAAAAAAACGGGATGAATGAAAAAAAGTTTGTAACTTGTGCGATATGATATTTCTCACACAAATAATCAGCTATAATAAAAGAGGGGACTACATTAAAACCTTTTATCTTTTTGGTTTTAAAATACTTACCTATAAAATAAGGGTAGCTTGATTTTACTTCTCAAGTAAAAACACGGTTGAAATTATTACCGCTCCATTCGGAGAAACCACCGAACTGGAAGAAAATGATATAACCCTATAACCCGCTTTTATTTTATCTTCAATTAAATTTATAGGCGGTCTTGTGCTTCCTAATGTTAGCTGAGATTGTGTCGCGGTTTGAATTACTACAACCGATTGATTCCCCATATACTTCTTTTTCTTCAAACCTACCTACCAAAGCCGACTTTAACAAACTTTAGGTCAAAATAGTATATAGTGCCGTGAATTTTAACGTAATCTTAACGCAACTCGTTTTTCGCCCGCCACGTCTTAGTTTGGTTGCAGTTTAAGCAGCATCAACCACTATTAATGAAAATCAAATTTGTTTTCAGTTATGTACTGAATAGTTACCCCAATCCCTTTATCTTTGCACGAAATTTTAAAAAAAGTATGAAGAAGCTTGCTTCGTTGTGCCTGGTTTCTGCGATCTGCCTTTTTTCCGCAAACCTATACGCACAAACAATCCCTCCTGTATCCAGCGGCACATTAGAATCATTAGGACTCGATCAGAGTGCAATTGATGCCATTATGTCTACAGCCGGCCAGTCGGCAACCACAGCAGTTGACGCCGCAGCACAGATCCAGGATGCACAGCAGGCTGCAGTTCAGCAATCAACTCAACAAACGTCAGCAGCACCCGCAGCAGTGCCCGAAGCTGTTCAGGAGATCGTTCAGGAAGCGGTTGCAGCAGAATCGGCACCTGCCACTATCTGGGGACAGGATTTTTTCAGAAATGGCAGCGTGGACGTATTTGACAAGGTTACCAATTCGAAGGTGAATGACAATTATATTATCGGGGAAGGGGATCAGTTTACGGTTGCCATCTGGGGTTTTGCATATTACAACGGTAATTATACAGTGAATGAAGATGGATATATTTCCACGGTTGAGGTAGGTCGTATTTATGTGAAGGGACTTACCTACGGAGCTGCCAAACAGCTATTCCGCCAGCGTTTCGCCTCGGCATTTGACCTCACGAATTCAAAATTTGATGTATCTCTGATTTATTCTAAAACCATTAAAGTGAATATTGTGGGTGAAGTAGTGCACCCGGGCTCCTATAATATCGCCTCTTTGAACACAGCGTTCAACGCTTTGGCAGCTGCGGGTGGCGTTTCCGATATCGGATCAGTCAGAAATATTCAGATCAAAAGAAATGATAAGGTCATTAAAACACTGGATGTTTATCAGTTTTTAATGAACCCCGGAACAACCGATGATACCTATCTTGAGGCCAACGATTATATTATTGTCAACGGCATTGGGAAAGTGGTTGAAATTCAGGGTGAAGTAAACCGCCCCCTGAAATATGAATTAATAAAAGGTGAAAATCTGAACGAGGCGGTCTTTTATGCAGGTGGATTAAAATCTACCGCATACAAGCGCAACGTAACAATTTACCGTTATGTAAATAACGAGAATGTTGTTCTGGATATCAATATTGACAGTTTAAACAGTCTCAATAAAAATTTTCAGCTGATCGACGGAGATAAGGTAATATTCACAAGAATTCCAGAAGTAGTTGAAAATATTGTCATGATTCAGGGTGCAGTGCATATTCCCGGCAGTTATGAGCTTACCGAAAACCTGAAACTGCGCGATGTTATTATGAAGGCAAAAGGGCTTACCTATGATGCATATACGGACCGTGCATATCTCATCAGAAAGGATGCAAAGCTCAACGATGTATATATTCCGTTTAACCTGCAGGAAGTAATTGATAATCCGAATTCGCCTCTGAATTTTAAACTTGCGAAATTTGATGTTGTCGATATTTTCTCTAAAGAAAAATTCAAAGAAACGTTTACCGTTGCTATTGAAGGTGCGATAAAATCCCCCGGCAGTTTTCCGTATTTTGATCAAATGACATTGAAGGATGTTTTATATTACGCCGGAGGTCTTAAAGTGGAAGCAGCTAACAGCAAAATTGAAATTTCACGCATTGCAAATTTTGCTGATGCGGTTAGCAGCGATAAACCTACACGTATAGTGATTCAGTCTGTCGCCATTAATAAAAATCTTGAAATATCTGATGCTGCCGAAAATTTTATGATTCAGCCATATGATCAGATTTTTGTGCGAACAATTCCTGAATTTGAATTTCAGCGCAACGTAGTTATCGGTGGTGAAGTAAAATATCCCGGCACTTACACTTTATTATCCAGAAAGGAAAAAATATCCGATCTGATAGAACGCGCAGGCGGACTTACGAACTATGCATATATAAAAGGAGCAACCCTTTCAAGAACAGGAGTGAGTTCCACCATGCTCTTCCTTGATAAGGCTATGGCTGATACAGCTTCTGCATATAATTATATTCTGAAGGAAGGGGACAATGTTTTTATTCCGAAACTTGGTGAACAGGTGATCATGATGGGAGAGATCAGATATGGAATTATTGGTGCTGAAGGTTCAACTGTAATGGTTCCTTTTGAGGAAGGCCGGTCCGCAAGACATTATGTAAAAAAATTCGGACGGAATTTTAGTGATAATGCGGATCGCAGTGAAACGTATGTTGTGCAGCCGAATGGTTATATGCAGCGCACACATAATTTCCTCTGGGTTATACATTTTTACCCGCACGTGAAAGTTTCAGGTTCGTCGGTAGTGGTGCCTGCAAAACCAAGTAAAATAGAAACGCCAGAGGAGGAGGCACCAAAGGCGCCATTCGACTGGAATTCATTTGCTGTAACGATGAGCGCGACGCTTATGAGTTTTGCTACCCTGTATCTGTTATTTGCTAAGACACCTTAATAGTATCCATTTCAATTATTCATTAAAGCATTGAGTCATGCAGTACGATCGGCCCTATAATGATGAAATTAATATTGGTGACCTTTTCACCAAATTCGGTGAATATAGGAGACATGTATTCAAGAAATGGTGGGTAATATTAATTGCTGCGATCGCACTGGCATTTTTACTCCGTTTTTATGCTATCTGGAAAAAGGAAAATTATATTGCACATGCGGATTTTGCGGTAAAAGGAACAGAAGGTTCGTCTACCTCTTCGTTAGCTTCCCTAGCCTCCTCATTTGGTATCGGTATTTCAACCGGATCGGAATTCACCAATGAATTATTTCTTGGTATTCTGCAATCAAGGACACTGGTGAAAGAAGCCCTTGCACAGAAACGCACCATGTCGGTAAAAAAAGGCGTGGCTCCAAGAGAAGATTATCTGGCGAATTTTTATATTGAAATGTATCCGCGTTGGGCGAAAAAGAAAAAGGTTAAGGATTTCAGGCTTGAACACGGGACGTTAGACTCACTCACGCGAAGGGAAGACAGTTGTCTTACTGTTATTTATGATGAATTGGTGGAAAATGATTTATCGGTTGAATTCTCTGACGACCTCGGCATGAATCAGCTGGAAATGGCATCTCCCAGCAGGGATTTCTCCTATTTTCTGGCGGATTATATTGCCTATGCAGGATCTGATTATTATATCAATGCCCAGTTGAAGAATGAAGTGATCACCGTGCAGCTCATGCAAAAGAAATGTGATTCGCTGCGCGCATTACTGGAGTCAAAGGAAACGCTGCTTGCACAAATTCAGGATAATTCCAGTTTCCAGGTAAAATTCTCGGGTTATTTAAGCCAGAACAGATTACTGCGGGATATCGGTCTGATTACTACTGAATATTCCACAACCTATGCCCAGTGGCAGCTGGCTTTATTTGACCAGCAGAACAAAACTCCTCTGGTGGATATGATCGATCAGCCGAAGTATGCAACAATTAAAGAGAAGGAACAGACAACCATGTTCATGATCATTGGATTTATCCTTGGCGGAATATTATCAACTGTCGTTTTAGGTATCAGAAAGTACATCAAGGACAGTATGGAAGAGGCTAAGCAAAAGCAACTGCTCATTGAAAAATTTGCAAAAGACACAGCCGGCAACCAAAGTCTTATAGATACAGAAAGTAATAAAATCTGATAAAGGGGAAGAAAACGATTTGACTGAAACAGGATGATCTTTAATTCGCTACATTTTTTACTTTTTTTCCCGATAGCTATTGCTTTGTATTATGCTGTCCCGTATAAGTGGAGATGGCTGATGCTGGTTTCCCTCAGTTATTATTTTTATATGTGCTGGAAGGCTGAATACGCTTTCCTTATCGCTTTTTCCACTACTGTCGATTATGTGTGCGGTATTCAGATGTCGAAGCATCTGGATAAACTGAAACGGAAAAAGTGGATGCTGATCAGTATATTCATGAATCTTGGTCAGCTGTTTTTATTCAAATATTTCAATTTTTTTAATGACGGTACAAGGGCGGTTTTTGATTCGCTGAATATCTTTTACAATGTGCCCGAATTCAAGCTTATTTTACCTGTAGGTATTTCGTTTTATACTTTCCAGTCCATTAGTTACACGGTGGATGTATATTATGGAAAGGCTCCTGCGGAAAAACATTTTGGCTATTTTGCCATGTTTGTTTCTTACTGGCCGCAATTGGTCGCGGGTCCTATCGAAAGAAGCTGGTATATGCTTCCGCGGTTAAAAGCGCATCATGCTTTCGATTATCAGAAGGCGAAGGAAGGGCTTATCAGGATTCTCTGGGGATTTTTTAAAAAGGTAGTGATTGCCGACAGGCTGGCGATATTCGTCCAGGAAATTTACCAGCATCCGGGTGAACATGGCGGATTTGCCGTTATTCTGGGCACCTGGCTCTTTGCCATTCAGGTATATTGTGATTTTGGCGGATATTGCGATATCGCAATCGGATGTGCAAAAATGATGGGGCACGACCTGAGTGATAATTTTAAAACGCCCTATTTCTCGAAGTCGATACGCGAATTCTGGCAGCGCTGGCATATTACCCTTACCTCCTGGATCCGGGATTATCTGTTTATCCCTCTTGGTGGGAGCCGTGTAGCCTTTCCGCGAATATTATTCAATACAATGGTGATGCTCACCGTGATGGGTATCTGGCATGGTGCAAACTGGACCTATGTTTTATTCGGTGTGATCCATGGATTTTTCCTCGTGATGTCACGTATCAATGATAAGTATTTTCCGAATGCGACACTTAATTTCGGAAAGAACCTGAAATGGCTGAGTAATTTCCTTCTGATATTTTTTATTTTTAACATAACCTGTATTCCGGATATCTTTTTCTGTTCGAAAAATGTAGGAGATGCAATGACCATTATCAGAAGTATTTTTACCGTACCCGATACAACACATGCACTTATCTTTAACAGCGCTCCTGCCGGAGCTACGCCAAGTATCATTGAGTTTTATATCTCCATGGTATTCATAGTGATCTTGTTTGTTATTGATTATGCATTACACATAAATAATGATATTACGATTGATAAACAGATCGCTGCGAAGCCGGTATTTGTGCGCTGGAGCTTCTATGTGATCTTTGCTTTATTTGTGGCCTGGTTTGCCGTAACATCGAATTCAGCATTTATTTATTTCCAATTTTAGCGGATGAAAAAACTGTTGGCAAAATTCGGATTATTACTTTTGATCATCATCGTGATCAGTCAGATCGCGTTAATGACCATGCCATTTTCATGGGGAAATATCAGGCTGAATTCAAAGTATGAAGCCTATATTAAAAACAGCAAACAATATAATACTCTTTTTATCGGTGCCAGTACTACTTACCGGCATATTGACTGCACACGTTTTGATTCCATTGTGAACAGCAGCCGCCCCGATATGCAGGTGAGTTCATTTAACTTTGGAATTCCCGCTAATCGTACCCCGCAGTCGGTGTTTATGCTGCAACACCTGATCAAGTATGATCCGACGAATATTAAATATGTCGTGATCGATCTGTCGGAACTCACCAAAATGGGAGCCGACAATCTGCATAAAAAGGAAATGATCTACTGGTATACCGGTAGTAATATTTTCGATGTAATGAAAGCAAGCTGGGAATCTGAAAAGGGTATCGGAAAGAAAATTAGTGTACCGGCACTGCACCTCTTTTCCTTTTGTGAAAAATCATTGATGGTGGGAATGGGCAATGCCTGTATCATGCAGCATACCGGATTAAATTACGATGAAAGGACACTGGGCCCCGATAAGAGAGGATTTTATTCACTGGATCAGGAGATGCGGGATGATCCGGACGGAGATCTCGCAAGCCGGTATTCGGAATTGCGTACACAGGATACTATTAATTACAGAACAGAGCGCTGCCAGTTTCTGTATGATAAATATAAGGATGAAAAGAAAAATCCGAATAAGACCATTGAGAAGAATTTGAATGATATAATTAAGCTCTGTGAAAAAAATAATATTAAGCCGGTGATTATGCTTTCGCAGCGGCTGGGTGACCGGTATCAGTATCTTATTCCATTGTATAATCAGTTGCCCGAAAAATATAAAATTGGTTTTCAGGATCCAAAGTCATTTCCGATGCTGAACGACAGAAATAATTTATTCGACCTTGCGCATCTCAATGCAAACGGCGCCCGGATTTTCACCGGTATTTTTGCCGATGAATGGATTCGCCGAATCGACCTCCAAAACGGAAAAATGCCTGAAAAAACGCCTGTTGATTCATCTCCCACCCAAACCACTGCAGATGGAAGTGCGTTATGATCGGCAAAATCAAAAAGAAAATCAACAAGAAATTTAAAGACAAGGATTTTTCCGAGATCTTTAAAAAAAGTGCGGCCGGTTTTTTTATCAGCGTGATCGGCAGAAATCTCGGCTTTGTTCAGCAACTCATTATCACAAATTTTTATGGTGCAGCGGCACTCGGCGTATTTCGGGTCTGCTTTTCCATTTTAAACCTCGTAGGAATTTTCGGCAGGTTTGGGGTGGATATGGCCATGTCGCGGTTCGTATCACAATACCGGAAGAAAGATCGGTATGACCTGGTGAACGAGATATTTCAGTTAGGCATCAGGCTGGTACTGCCGATCGCCCTCGTAATTTCTATCGGTGTATTTTTACTCGCCCCATTGCTGTCAGAACATTTTTATCATAAGCCGTACACTGCATTTATTCAGATATTTTCAGTCGGAATATTTTTCTTCATTTTAAGTGGTGTAATAGAGGAGGGAATCCGCGGGCTTAAAAAGATCAATGCATATACCTGGATCAATAATGTTTCGACCCAGGCAGCTGTTGTCATTATACTTGTTGTAGCTATTCTCATTTCCGCCAAGGGAAATCTGGGAGATGTATTTACCGAAATTTTCAGGAAGGGGGGAGATAAAGAAATTACTTCTGCCGGCGATACAAATTCTGGTTTGAATATTTACCTGGTCAATACCTCTTATGTCGTGGCATTGATATTCACCTTTATTCTCGGTGTATATTACTGGTTTAAATATGTTCCCTATAAAAAAATCAAGCAGGCAACTATTACTCGGAAAGAACTTTTAGATGTTTCATTGCCGTTGCTTTCCGCAAAATATCTTACCACATTGTATACCTGGCTCGTAACCATTATTTTACCTGCTTATGTTACTGATGCCGATATCGGAATATTCAGCGGCGCAGCCCGGCTCACGGCTTTCGCTACCATGCCGCTGATCGCGGTAAACAATATCACGGGACCGCGGTTTGCCGAAGCGTTCGGAGATCCCGATGATTCGCATATCCGAAAAACCGTGAATCATTCCACACGGCTGATCTTCTGGACATGCATGCCGATTATGGGCGTATTTTTTCTGTTTCCGAAATTTCTGCTCGGATTTTATGGCCCCGAATTTATAACTCCGCAGGCAATTCTAACCTTTCATATTATTAATCTCGGACAGGTAGTCAATTTTATGACCGGCCCCGTTACACAACTGCTGAACATGACCGGCAGGCAGAGGTTAACGCAGCGATATGCATTGCTTTCAACGATCGCAACACTTTTATTTTGTTATTTACTCATTCCCGACTGGGGATTGGGAATGGGGATATTGGGTGCTGCGATTGCAACCTCGATCGGCAGAACAGTGTTAAATTTGGGCTGTTCGTTACATATTTATTATACCATGGGAATCAACACGATTTATAATCCGTTCGCGGATCTGATGCGGTTTATTCCTGGCAAAAAGAAAAATAATCAGGGGTAAATGAGCGCAGTAAATAAATGGCCCGATTTCCTTATTGTTGGAACTGCACGAGCAGGAACAACTTCTCTGCATGAAATGCTCGGGAAGCATAAGGATATTTTTATGCCATTGCAAAAAGAGCCTTGTTTTTTTACCTTTTTTAATGAGGACCCGCAGTTTACGCATGCGCGTAACCGGTACACTACCACAATAGATGCATATCAGACATTATTTGCAGGGCACGGAAAAAAGATCGCGGGAGAATCATCCACACCCTATTTGTATTTCCATCAAAAAACAATTGAAAATATCAGGCATCTTGTTCCGGATCATCAAAATCTGAAAATTCTGATCGTTTTAAGGGATCCTGCGGAACGTGCATTTTCGCAATACATGCACAACCGGCGCGATCTCCGCGAACCGCTTTCTTTTGTCGAAGCTTTACAGGCGGAATCGCAACGGAAAAAGGAAAACTGGCATTTTGATTTTTTTTATGCGGACAAAGGGTTTTATTATGCACAGGTAAAGGCTTATCAGGATGCCTTCCGGGAGGTGAAGATCGTATTTTATGATGCACTCGAAAAAAATCCGGAAAAGCTGTTGACTGATATTTATAAGTTTCTGGGAGTGGATCTGGAACCACAGAGTGAAATCATCCGCAGAAATCAAAGCGGTGAGATGAAGGTGAAATGGTTCAAGCAGATCATCACCACCCGCAAAAACCCTGTTCTGAATTTTTTCCGGAAAATGATGGGGCGCGAAACGAAAAAGAAATTGCGCAACTGGACGAAGGATAAATTATTGCGGTATAATCTTAAAAAATCAGAATTGGATCCTGCGATCAGGAAACAACTGATTGAATTGTACAGAGAAGATATTATTCAATTACAAAACATTGTTGACAAAGATCTGAGTGACTGGCTCAGAGTATAATCATGGCAGAACCGTTACAAAATTTCATTTGCATCGGTGCCCAGAAGGCCGGCACTACAACGCTTGCAGATATTTTATCTGCCCACCCACAGATCTGTATCCCGCCGATCAAAGAAACGAAATTCTTTTTGTTTGACGAGAACTATAAAAAGGGTCCTGATTTTTACAACAGTTATTTTACGAATTATAAGGACCAGCTTGCGGTTGGTGAATTTGATCCTGATTATTTATTATTTCCGTTTACTGCCCAAAGAATTTATGATACCTTAGGAAAGGATGTCAGAATTTTGGTTGTGCTGCGTAATCCTGCTGACCGCGCGTATTCGCATTACCTGATGACGAGAAAAAAAGGCCTCGAGCCTTTTACCTTTTCAGAGGCCATCAAAAAGGAAGCATCCAGACGGGAAAATATCAAGACACAGAAAATATATGCTTACACCGAACGCGGACTCTACGGGAAGCAGATCGAAGCATTTATGCAGGTATTTCCCGCGGCGAATTTCCATTTTCTGGTGTTTGAGGAGGATTTTATGCGCAACAGGAGAGAGACCATCAGAAAGGTGCAGTCGTTTCTGCACGTGGATGAGTTTGAACTCGAACTGAATGTACATAGTAATGAAGCCGGCGAGGCGAAAAACGAGGCAATCAGGAATTTGGTCAGAAGGCCTAACTTTGCAAAACGGATTGTAAAGCATTTGCTGCCATCCGGCGAGGCGAGAAAAAGCATTCGCAAATTCTTTATCAGAAAGAATACACAAAAAGCATCTGCTCCTAAGCTGAATGTTTTCGAGCAGAGAAAGATCATCGATCAGTATTTTATTGATGATATTCATTTAACTGAAAAACTGATCAACAGGGACCTTTCGGTCTGGTATAAATAAATATGGGAATTCTCGAGCAGGAAAAAGGGATGTTCAAGGAACCGGTAAGTGTATGGGGAAAAACCATGGTACTTGTCGTATTTATCCTTTTTACCACACGTATTCTCACACGTACCCCATTGGTTGACTACTATATGCCATTCGAAATATTGTGGTATTTTTTTATTATTTCATTCACTTTTATTTATGCTTTCTATCTATTCCTCGTGCGAAAAACAGTGGATGAGATCCATTATTACTACATACTCATCATAGTCATGCCTGTCTGGGCCGGATATATGGCCATTCTGAGTGAGGGTCAGCCGTTTTTGCAGGGATTAACTTCGCAGCGGCACTGGTACGGAATCAGCGGAATATTTGTGCTTATTTATTTATTGCAAACCCGGTTCTTTACCATGGGCGATCTCTACCGGGCGATGGTATGGCTGGGATGGGGATCGATGGTATATTTTATCTGCTGTTATTTATTTCTGGACCCGAAACAATATATCGACTATTCGTTTGTGGGATACAGTGATATCAAAGGTGGATACCGGTTTAAATTCGGGATTGACTTCATTGCCTTTCTTTCTGTGTATTATACAGTGAAATATGTGAAGCAGAAAAACAGTGCCGATATGTGGAAATCCGGGGCGCATTTGTCCTATCTGTTTTTCTTGCACCAGGGCCGTTCGGTCATGCTTGCAGTAGTTGCAACGCTGTTTGTTTTTTATATGTTCGAGGTGAATCTCCGCAGGGCTATTCGCATTATGTTTACAATAGGTGCGGGATTCGTCGTAATAATGGGAATATTATATGCCATAATGCCCAGCCGGGTAAATGATTATATAGTACAGTACACAAGTCTTGCCACAGTGGTATTTACCGGCAATGTTTCGGGAGAAAGTTCTGTGGATGCGCGGCTTGAGGAGATCGGTATTCTTCTGGTATATCTGCAGGATTATGCTATCGGCTGGTGGATAGGTGTCGGAAAATTAAGTGCTGAATCTTCCACAACGGGTATTCATGATATCACGACAGTACCACCGGGAGATATCGGGATATTAGGCTCGATCATGACCTACGGGATTTTGGGTTCGCTATTGATTTACTTTCAGTTTTTTATCGCATTCAGAAGTATCCGGTTTATCAGGCGTTATAAAAATGAGCCATTTATGATCGCCGCAAAATACTTTTTGATTTTTTGTTTTTTATCGTCCCTTGCAAAAGGATATTTATTTATGCAACCCGGTTCCACGGCTATTTTTATCCTCGTTATTTATGCCTATAAATTATTGGAGGTCCAGTCAGATAAACAGGGCTTGCCGGAAACACTCGTATTAAAGAATTCATTCTAATTTTATAAATCACATTTGAAGATGCAGTTGATCAGTCCTGATAAAAGAGTACTTGTAATAGGTTCACTGAACGCCAACCCGGCGGACAGGGAAATCAGCAGGGAAAATATCCGTTCCATGCAATTGATCGATGACCGGAATATTATTACGCCGATACCATTTTTTAATACATGGGGAGAGCTGGGAATGAGCAGTTTATGCTGGCACCCGGCCGATCCTTATACTTTATTTATCGCATCCAGCAGCGAGGTATTCAGATTCGACCTCAGGGGGAATTCCTACAGGAAACTGGATATTCCGAATCTTACCGATATTCATGAGATCAGCATGATCGGAAATAAAGTCTGGATATCCAATACCAAACACGATGAGATCGTGAGCTATGATATTGTATCGGGTAAAACAGACAGAAGGATAAATTTATCTGATTTCAAATCCAATACGCCTGAAGCGGGTGAAGAAGAGGAGGATGTGGAAGTTGTTGACAAATTCCATTGCAATTTAATATTTGAAGGTTACGAAGGCGACCTGTATATTTTGGTGCATCATACTTCGGGCAGGCAGTTAATGAAACGTATTGCACAGAAGTTTATTAAAAGTCAGGGAAATGGCGGTGTGGTGAATATTATTACAAAAAAACGGTACCCGCTCAACTTTAAAGCACCGCATAGCGTTCGCAAAATCAATAATCAGTACTGGGTTTTTGACAGCGGGCATTTTGAATTGAAAATCTTTGATAAAAACTGGAATTATCTCCGTACTATGGATACCAGGGGGTTTGGGCGCGGCGGAGATCTAGATACAGAGCGAAATGTGTATTACGGCGGTGTGAGTGAAACCAGAAAGCGTTATCTTGGCTTATTCCCGGGAGGAGAGGCAGTCCCTAATATGGTTCAGGTGTTTTCCGTTCCGGAATATAAACTGATCGGTTCTGTAAAGATCCCTTCGATCGAGCAGATCAATAATGTTTATTGTTTGCAAAAAGATGTGGCCGAACTGTTATTGAATTTCAGCGGATAATGGATACCCGAAAACCTGTATTACCTGATTTTATTGTTGTAGGAGCCAATAAAGGCGGTACCACCTCGATCTATCATTATCTCAAGCAGCATCCTGAAGTATATCTTTCGCCTGTAAAGGAGCCGCATTATTTTTCGAAGGATATCGATATCAATTTATTTAAACGTGAATTCGCGCAAAATAAACTGCAGGATATAGATAGATATCTGAGTGGTGATATGCAGCAGGAATATCATGCGGCATTTATCCGCGACCGCGAACAATATATCCGGTTGTTTAAGCATGTTACCACACAAAAAGCGGTCGGAGAGTTAAGCACTTCTTATTTGTATTCCTCTGTTGCAGCAGAAGAAATTAAAAAGGAAATACCCGGCTGTAAAATAATCATCTGCCTGCGCAACCCCATTGAACGTGCCTATTCACATTACCGCATGAATCTCTGGACCGGCAACAGCAATGAATTTAATTTTTATAAAGCACTTGTTGATGATTTTAACCACGATCCCAAAGTTTGGGGAAATGCACATCTGTATACCGAGATCGGGATGTATTACCAACAGGTAAAGCGGTATTTGGATGTTTTCGGGAAAGAGCAGGTGAAGATCATATTCACCGAGGATATGAAAAAGAATGCACAACAGGTGATCAGAGAATTGTATGCATTTATCGGCGTTGATCCTGCGTTTATCCCGGATACCTCGAAGCAGTATAACGAAGTATATACACCCAAATTTAAAAATGTTACCTGGTTACTGAATAAAACCGGTATCCGGCCATTGATGAAACGGTTGTCCCCGCAATTTCTGAAAAACATTTTTGTTAAAGCATTATACAAACAAAAATCAGAGAAGGGGGAAATTCCTGCAGATGCAAAGCAATTTCTCATCAGCAAGTTATCGGAGGATATCAGTCAGCTATCGGCTTTATTAAATAAGGATCTTTCAAACTGGTTAAAATAGAGGATGGAATGGAGCCAAAGGTTTGTATTGTTTTAGTGAATTATAAAACATGGAGCGACACCGTAGAATGTATGGAAAGCATTCTGCACAGCAACTACAGGAATTATCAGATCGTAGTTGTAGAAAACGGTTCCGGCGATGACAGCTGGGACAAAATGCTGCAATGGACACGCGGCGACCTTTCTGCCGGTGTTTTACCCGATAATAAATTATTTACGCTCACCACACCGCCTGTACATAAGCCCATCTTGTATTTCAGGTCAGAGGCAGGTGAATCCGATTCCATGCGGCTCGGGCCGCTGGATGGAATAATGCCGGTACTTTATATCCGGAGTAATATCAATCTCGGATTTGCAGGTGGTAACAATGTCGGGATCCGCTATGCGCTCAACAGCAATTTTGATTATGTATGGCTGCTGAATAACGATACCGTAATTGAACCCGATGCCATTACTGAACTTGTTGCATTCTGCGAGACAAAAAAAGCGAAAAAAGAAAAGATCGGAATAACCGGAAGTAAACTGATGCTGTATCATAAACCGGATACGATGCAGGGGATCGGAGCCGTGTTTAATAAATATTCCGGTAAATCGAAAATCATAGGTGCACAACAAAAGGACACCGGTCAGTTTGATTCTGCTGAAATTGCATGCAATTATGTGATCGGCGCCTCTATGTTCGTAAGCAAAGAATTTTTACTGGATGTGGGATTAATGAGTGAGGAATATTTTCTGTATAACGAAGAAAATGACTGGAGCGCAAGGGCGCGTCGCAAAGGGTGGGGAGTTGGCGTTGCGGTAAAAAGCAAGGTTTATCACAAGCAGGGAGCCTCTACCGGCAACAGCCCTAAAAAAAGCAAATGGCAGCTCACTGCCCTGCAGTATAAATACAGGGGGAAGATCAAATTGTATAAAAAATACTATCGCCCGCAACTGATCTTTCTCTATTTACATCTCCTTGTAAGAAGTGTAAAATATATTACGATGGGAAATTTTGATGAGGCGAAAGTTATCTACGCTGCAATTTTAAATACCAGAATTAAATCCTGAAGAATTATGATCATCAGCCATAAATACAAATATGTATTTGTTGAATTACCCCAAACGGCAAGCAGTGCTATCGCGCGCGAGCTGATAGCGAATTACGACGGGCATGAAATATTATTTAAGCATGCCCTGTATAGTACTGATTTTTTACGGCAGGCAACAGAGGAGGAAAAGAAGTATACCGTGATCAGCGGCCTGCGTAACCCGATGGATATTTGTGTGAGTAATTATTTTAAATTCAAGACCGATCACGAAAACAGGTATTCACAGCCCCGGTTAATGAAACACGGGTTTTTACGGAAGTACATCATGCGGTGGTGGAACATACGGCAGTATAAAAATATCGTGGGCAAAGGGGAGGACTTTGAGGGATTTTTTACACGCGCTTACAGTGTGCCCTATGCGAGCTGGAGTATTATTGAACATAAGCGGATGGATTATATCATTCGTTTTGAAAACCTCAATCACGACTTTGCGGAGGCGTTGAAAGTGATCGGTGTGGACAAGGTACGTGATATTCCGGTCGCAAATAAAACTGCGGAAAAAACAAAAACATTCTGGGAATATTATGCGACTGACCAGGCGAAAAAAAGAGCAAAATTTATTTTCGGTCCGTACCTTAAAAGATGGGGATACGATTTTCCCGAAAGCTGGAGTAAATTTACCGTTCCGTGGTATGCATTTTTGTTATACCATGTTATTAATGCAGCCAGAATTATTTTTTGGAAATTTTTGCGATAATTGTGTTGACGGAAAAGTTAAAAATGCTCCTGCATTTTGCTTCGTAAATAAAATAACTGCCGGTATGTTTAATTTCAACAACCAATGACAAAACTTCCTACCTTTCTGATTGTAGGCGCGGTAAAAGCCGGTACCACTTCTTTGCATGCATATCTGCAACTGCATCCGGAGGTATTTATGTCGCCGGTGAAGGAAACAAATCATTTCAGCGATGCGGATATGTTGTTCGATCATTTTAATCTTGATTACAGACAGGATATCTCCATCAATCTGGAAAAATATCTGGCAGGGCCCATGGATAAAAAGGTGCATATAGCCCATGTAAGAACCTGGGAACAATACCGGAAATTATTCAGGGATGTTAAAGATGAAAAGGCGATCGGAGAAGTAAGTAATTCGTATTTGTATTTGCCCTCAACGGCGGTTGCCATTAAAGAAAAATTGCCCGATGTTAATATTGTTATGATCCTTCGCAACCCCGCAGAGCGATTATTTTCTCAGTTTCTGATGAACCTCCGTCTCGGAAAGATCGCAGAGAAAGATCTTTTAAAGGAAATAGAGAACGATCAGCAAAAACCTGTAAAAGGATGGGGCGTGAGTCATCTTTATCTGGAAGCAGGGAATTACTACGCACAGGTGAAACGGTATTATGATACATTCTCTGCCAGCCAGATCAAGGTGATAATTTTCGATGATTTCAAAAAGGATCCGGAAGGTGTGATGAAGGACCTTTTTCTATTTCTGGGAGTGGATCCTGAATACCGTGTTGACATGGGTAAAAAATACAATGAGGCCGGAGTGCCGCGTTTTGGTAAGCTGAATTATTTTCTTACCCAGACAGGCTTGTATACCTTATCAAAAAAAGTTGTTCCGGAAAGCCTGAAGCAAAAAGTAAAGGACATCTTTTATTCAAAATCCAAGGTCCCTAAAATGACCTCGCATGAGCGGCAATGGCTGCTGCATTACTATAAGGCTGATATCGAAGCGCTCTCCGGCTTGCTGCACCGGGATCTTTCAGGCTGGATGGAATAATTGTATATCCCGTGCAGTCAGGTTCCGGCTCCGAAACTTCATTCCCCTTGTAAAATTTGCCCGTTTTCCCTATCTTCGCACCCTCAAATCTCTAAGCGCCGATTCGTTCGGTTCGATCAGAGACATTTTTTAACTAAAAAACATGTTTTAACATGGCTACGAAAATCAGATTACAACGTCATGGCAGAAAGAAAGCGCCTTTCTACCATATTGTGGTGGCAGACGTAAATGCACCGCGTGACGGAAAATTCATCGAGCGTCTGGGAATCTACAATCCCACAACCGTTCCTGCGCAGATCAATATTGACGTGAATAAAGCAGTTGCCTGGATGCAGAAAGGTGCAGAGCCTACCACTACGGTAAATGCCATTCTCCGTTATAAAGGCGTTCTGTATAAAAATCACCTTCTCCGCGGAGTGAAAAAAGGTGCTTTTTCAATGGAAGTTGCTGAACAAAAATTTGAGGAATGGGTAAAATCCCACGAAGGTTCTGTTAAAGAACACGTTCGTAAAGTGGAAGACAGCATTGCCTCTAAAAAGGCAGCGGAAGTTGCCCGGATTAATAACAAACGTCTTGAAGAGGCCGCAAAGATCGCTGCCGCTAAAAAGGCTGCCGAAGAAGAAGCTGCTGCAGCAGCCGCTGCTGAGAATGCCGTGGAAGAGGCAGTTACTGAAAATCCGGTTACTGACACTGCCGAATCAGTTGAAACACCAACTGAGGAAACCAATAACGAACAGTAAGAAGGTGGCTGACGAACTGATCGAGATCGGTTACGTTGTCAGGACACATGGTGTTAAAGGCCATGTCCGCATTTCCTTCAATGATCATATTAAAGAGCTTTCGGTTTCGGAAGCTCTTTATTTTTTAGTAAGGGGCGCAATGCTCCCGTTTTTTATTGAGGAACTGGAGTATCTGAAAGACGGGACTGTGATCGTTAAACTGGAAGAATTACATTCAATGGAAGAGGCCGGCCTTTATACGAAACGACCGATTTACGGCCCGCCTGAATACCTGTTACCCGCTGAAGAGGAAGAAGAACCGGCTTTGTTGGATTATCTTGTGGTGGATGAACGGCTGGGAGAATTGGGAAAAGTTTGCGGTATGATCGATATGGGAGAATATGCACTTATAGAGATTATATATCAGGACCGTGCATTAATGATTCCTCTGCATCAGGATTCTCTCCTTGGAGTTGATGATGCAGCTAAAACCATCCGGGTTCGCCTTCCCGAAGGGCTGCTTAATCTATAATACTTTTAATTAATCATCGTATGCGGATCGATATCATCACCGTCCTCCCCGAATTATTGCACTCTCCCTTCGAGCACTCAATTCTGAAGCGCGCGCGTGATAAAGGATTGCTGGAAGTAAACGTGGTAAACCTGCGCGATTATTCCACTTTTAACCATAAGCAGGTGGATGATTACGCCTTTGGTGGCGGCGCCGGAATGGTCATGATGATCGAACCGATTTTTAATTGCCTGCAGGCGCTGAAAAACGAAAGGGAATATGATGAGGTTATTTATCTTACGCCCGATGGCGAACGGTATTCGCAGAAGATGGCCAATCAGTTTTCCATGCTCAACAATATTATTTTGTTGTGCGGTCATTATAAGGGAGTGGATGAACGTGTAAGGCAGCACCTTATCACACGGGAGGTTACCATTGGCGATTATGTGCTTAGCGGCGGTGAGATCCCTGCTGCTGTGCTGGTGGATTCTATCGGACGGTTGCTTCCCGGGGTGCTCTCGGATGAAACCTCTGCATTGTCTGATTCCTTCCAGGATAACCTGCTCGCACCGCCTGTTTACACCCGGCCGGCAAAATTTCAGGATTGGGCAGTACCGGAGATCCTGCTCAGCGGGCATACCGCCAAAATTGAGGACTGGCGGCATGAACAGTCCGTTTTGAAGACCAAAACGAGGCGGCCCGACCTTCTCCCGGAAAACTGAGCGGGAAAGTTTGAATTAAAGTGATTTCCTTTTATCTTTGCAGTCCACTTTTAAAAACTGGGTTATGGACTTTATTAAAGCACTTGAGACAGAACTTATAGCCGGAAAAGATATTCCACAATTTAAAGCCGGCGATACGGTAACCGTTAACTATAAGATCATTGAAGGCGACAAAAGCCGGATCCAGGCATTCAAAGGCGACGTGATCCAGCGGAAAGGAACCGGCAGAACACAAACGTTTACGGTGCGTAAAATTTCAAACGGAGTTGGCGTTGAAAGAATTTTTCCATTATTTTCACCAAATATTGAAAGTATCGAACTGAATAAAGCAGGTAAAGTGCGCAGAGCGAAAATCTTTTATTTACGCGGATTAAAAGGTAAATCTGCAAGGATCAAAGAAACAAAAAGCGCAGTTACAGAATAAGATGCTGTTATGATTATATAATAATCAGAGGTCCCGGTTTGAAAAAACCGGGATTCTTTTTTTATGGAATTTCTGTCCGTAATTAATGTATCAGAAAACGGAAGCAATATCTTTCACACCCAACACGCGGCTGCAGGTAAATCCTTCTGCATATTTAAAACCATTCGCACGGCCCATTTCACGTGCCCGTGTATCGATCATTTCAAAAAAACCTTTTGATGCTATATAGGTTTCCGGTTCACTGGAATGCGGATCATAAAACTGAGATGCATGTGCGAGAATACTTTCCATTCTTTTTTCCCAATACGGAGAAATATCAACAACAATATCAGGACGTAAATATCGGTCCTGAATATAATGCAATACCAGTCGCGGACGCCATGCTTCCTGTAACCTCCCGTCGGGTGCCGTTTCAATTTTCATGAGCCCTGCAAGAAAACATGCATCTTCAACAAGTTTGGCGGCTCTTCCATGATCAGGATGCCTGTCGTCTGTTGCATTACACAGGACAATATCCGGCTTATATCTGCGGATGAGTTCAACAGCTTTTATCTGACTGTCACGGTTATTTTCAAAAAAGCCATCGGGAAGATCAAGGTTATGTCTGACAGTAATACCTAATATCTCTGCTGCTTTCAATGCTTCCTGATCTCTGATCGCAGTTGTTCCCCGCGAGCCGAGTTCCCCCCGGGTGAGATCCACAATGCCTGCTGTATTTCCGTTAGTTATCTGATGCAGTAATGTTCCGCTGCAACTCAATTCAACATCATCCGGATGTGCGCCGAATGCGAGTATGTCCAGTTTCATGGTTCAAATATAGGAAGGTTGTAAATGATCGGGGCAGGAAAAACAGAATGGGCTGTTCGGCAGATAAAATAATTACGGATCAGTCGTTTATCAAAACGAGTCAATTGTACCTGCCGGGCAGTTGTATTTTACCTGCAGGCATTTTATTTAAGTGCATTTTCTATCGCCCGAATAATTTTTTTATTCGTCGGTTTCCGGTATGTCCAGAATGCATCGATCACTTTTCCGTCGCGGCCGATCAGAAATTTGTAGAAGTTCCATTTCGGTATTCTCGCTATTTTTCCGTTTGCTTTTTTATTTGCAAAAAATTGAAATACAGGATCCGCATTTTCCCCCCGCACCTGTACTTTTTGCATCATCGGAAAAGAAACACCGTAATTCACGGAGCAATATTCTGCAATCTCTTCTCCTTCCCGTGGTTCCTGTGCAAAGGAATCGGAGGGAAATCCGATAATTACAAGGCCGTTGTCTTTATATTTACGGTATAGGGCTTCTAAACTTTCGAGTTGTGGCGACTGCCCGCAGCCGGTCGCCGTATTTACCACTAATAATACTTTGCCTCTGTATGCATCCAATGCAATTTCTTTCCCCTGCAATGTCTTGGTAGTAAATCCGTAAATTGTTTCAGGCATATATAAAAAATATCTGCATGTTTAACAGAGGATATCTGTAAATGTTCATCCGGTAATACTGCGGCACCGGATTTTTTTTTACAGCGGAAAATACATTTTCAGGTTTATTCAATTCCCATTTCGGTGAGATAGCGTTCTGCATCGAGCGCTGCCATGCATCCGGATCCCGCTGCCGTTACTGCCTGCCGATAATGTTTATCCTGCACATCGCCCGCAGCAAACACACCCGGAATATTTGTTTTGGATGTTCCGTTTTTTGTTATGATATAACCCTGGTCGTCCAGTTCAATAATATCTTTAAAAATACCTGTATTCGGCTGATGTCCGATTGCAACAAAAAATCCTGTGATGGGCAATACTGTTTCTTCACCGGTTTTTGTATTGCGAATCTTCACACCCGTAACAACCTGGTCACCAATGATCTCAATCGTTTCCGTATTCCAGTACACTTTAATATTCGGTGCGTTGAGCACTCTGTCCTGCATGATCTTACTTGCTCTGAAATGATCCTTCCGCACCAGCATACTCACTTTTGTGCAGAGTTTGGAAAGATACAACGCCTCCTCACATGCAGTATCTCCGCCGCCTACAAGTGCAACTTCCTGGTTTCTGAAAAAGAACCCATCGCATACTGCGCATGCACTTACACCATTTCCATTCAGTTTTTTCTCTGATTCCATTCCGAGCCATTTTGCTGAGGCGCCTGTTGAGATGATTACGGTATGCGCCTCAATAGCGGAGCCGTCGTCAAACATTACTTTTTTAATTGCACCCGAAAAATCCACTTGCGTAGCAATCCCAAACCGGATATCTGTCCCGAATCGTTCCGCCTGTTTTTTCAGGTCCTCCATTAATTCAGGCCCGAGGATCCCCTGTGGATAGCCGGGAAAATTTTCCACGTCGGTGGTTTGCATGAGTTGCCCTCCGGGCTCGATACCCGTGTATAATACCGGTTTCAGGTTCGCTCTGGATGCATATATGGCAGCGGTATAACCGGCAGGGCCGGAACCAATAATCAGACATTTCACTCTTTCCATTTCTGTCACGCCCATTTAAAAGGCAGGCAAAGTTAAGCATCGCCGGGCGATATTTTATGGCTGGAAACTGTCGCAGTGCGGCAAGTATTTCCCCTGAAATAAATACGTTGTATTCAGTGAAACTCTCAGAATTAAATATTTATTTAGAGGAATAATTTAACCCAAAATCGCATTTTATGAAACTGAATTTACCCGTTCTACTGCTTGCGGTAATTTTTTCCGCATCCACCCTACACGCACAAAATTCAGATCATCCTTTTAAATTTGGATTCGGCACGCATTTTATCGATTATAATATTGAAGCCGAATCGTATTTCAAGGATCTGACAGATACCGGTGATGTACTTTCCGGATGGGGTGCCGGCAGGTATTTATTCGGCGCATCCTTTAACAAATCATTTTCGCTTACCGCCGATATTTCCGGTGCATCCATCAATATTGCGCGACCGGGAAATCCGGCAAACACGTTGTTATTTATTGATGGCGGTGTTAATCTCGAATATCATATTGCCAACGGATATTTATTAAAAGAACAATGCTGGTTCGCGCCATATATTTCCGGTGGTGTCGGTATTAATTATTTAGAACCGGTGCACGCGGATATGACATCTGTATTTCCGGAAGGTAAACTCGGAATCGGTTTTGATGTTTGGGTAAATCCGATGTTCGGATTTAATTTCCAATCGGATTATACGCGCCAGTTTGATGATAAAGGACGCGATTATGCACATCATGCGATCGGCATGGTCATTCGTTTTGGAAAAGGATCCGATGCAGATGATGACGGGATCGCCGACTGGGAAGATAATTGTCCGAATACCTCCGGCATTGCAAAATTTCAGGGTTGTCCCGATATTGATTATGATGATATTCCGGATGCCATAGATCAATGTCCTTCACAACCGGGCCTTGCTCAATTTAATGGTTGTCCGGATAGTGATAACGACGGGCTCGCCGACAAGGATGATGATTGTCCGACAGAAAAAGGATTAATGCAATTCAAGGGATGTCCTGATTCTGATGGCGATGGAATTGCCGATAAAGACGATCGTTGTCCGAAGGACAAAGGAATTAAGGAATTGAAAGGATGTCCCGATACCGATAATGATGGCATCGCAGATCTGGATGATGCGTGTAAAAATGAAAAGGGTCCTGTAAAATTCAATGGTTGTCCCGATAGTGATAACGATGGTATTCAGGATAAGGATGACCGTTGTCCGAAGGATCGCGGCGATGAGGCCCTGAAGGGATGTCCCGATAACGATGGTGACGGTATTGCCGATATTGATGATAAATGCCCGCGTGAGGCAGGTATAAAAGCCACCGGCGGTTGCCCTGCGATCGAAGAAACGGAAAAACAGGCGATCATTGAAAAGATAAATTTTGCTGCCAAGTCTATTCAATTTGAATCAGGAAAAGATATTATCAAGGCTTCTTCATTTACTACACTGGATAATATTGTCAGCATTATGAAATTATATCCATATACGAACTGGAGTATTGAAGGGCATACAGATAATCAGGGTGATGATAAATCAAATCAGGAATTATCGGATAAACGTGCATCAGCGGTGAAGAAATATTTTGTTGATAAAGGTATTGATGCAACGCGGTTGTCCTCTGTCGGATATGGCGAAACTACACCGATAGCCGATAATAAAACATCGACAGGAAGAGCGACGAACAGACGCGTAGAGATCAAACTGGTTGAGAAAAAATAATTAGAGGAATTTTCCCGATAAACAGGCTGTCGGTTCCGGCGGCCTGTTTTTTTTATGCATATATTGTCCGTGACGCCAACAGCAGAGGAAATAGCTGCGTTCTAATTATACCCGAAATACTTCAGCATTCTGTCTTCATTCTTCCAGTTCTCTTTCACTTTCACAAATAATTCGAGAAATATTTTTCTTCCGGTGAATGCTTCTATATCTATACGTGCTTCTGTTCCGGTTTTTTTTATTGCGGATCCGCCTTTGCCGACAATTATGGATTTATGATTTTCCCGGCTGACGAAAATGGTGGCTTTAACTACAATAATATTGCCTTTGTCTTTATATTCATCCACGATTACTTCTGTAGAATAAGGAATTTCCTGCGAATAGT
>CAYTFT010000006.1:0-7734 GCA_964437155.1 uncultured Chitinophagales bacterium
AATAGTATACTTATCGGTAAAAGAAAAAACGCATCCATTGATGGGGCCGGTTGCGGAACGGATGAATTTGCTTTGACAATCGCTGATGGAGATTTTGATCCTGCCGGAGATACGATTTGGATCAAAATGACAAATACAGGCGCAGGAGGATTAGGTGATATGAGCGACCATTTTATTTACGGATTGTGGAACGGTGCGTTGGGGGCGGATATTCAATCGCAGATCAGATATCAAACCGCAACTGACTTTACAAATTTACCGAGCGGACAAGGCGCAATGAATTATCTGAATTTCAAACCGAATGGTAATGCAACACAACTCGCCGGTGACCTGGATGCGATGTATTTTTATTATGATATCGATCAGGCGGTTGCATCCACACAAACGGTTTTATATGATTACACAAAATATTTATGGAGTGATGAAAATATTCGCGGTTACCGGATGGATGCAGTAAAACATTTTCCCGGTTGGTTTGTCGGAAATCTGCTCGATGATCTGCATGACAACGGAATGGATCCCGGAATGGTGGTGGGTGAAAATTATGATTATACCCCTTCTGTTTTAAAAAACTGGATAGACGATGTTGAAAGTAATATGGATGCAGATACAAAAGATGCCATCCATGTGCGTGTTTTTGATTTTGCATTGCGCAATAATCTGGAACAGGCCTGCGATGCTTTCGGATATGATGTGCGGAATGTATTTAATTCCGGTATTGTTGACGGTGCCGGAGGAAGCGGATTCAACGTGGTTACATTTATTAATAATCATGATTTCAGAGATGCCGGACAACCTGTCGATAACGATCCCGTTTTAGCGTATGCTTATATCCTTACCAATAATAAACTCGGCATTCCCTGCGTGTTCTTTCCCGATTATTATGAACCGCTCAATTTAAAATATATCATCAACGGATTAATAGAAGCACATACTCGCTATATTTACGGAGCAACACAGGTGGATTATCTCAGCAGGTTTGCAACACCCTATGCGGCAAGTTATAGTTCCGGCGCAGCAAATACTTCGCTCATTTATCAGACGAGTTATGCGGAAAGCGGCCGCGAAGTGGTGGTGGCCATTAATTTTTCAGGCAGCACGTTAAAGGTTGACCAGACCATTAATACTGCAAATATTTATCCCGGAGATACACTTACAGATATATTTTCTCTAACACCGTATGATTTCATTACCGTGCAGGATGATAATCAGATCTACCTCGAAGTGCCGCCCCGGAGTTTCGCCGTATTTGTTGAAGGTGATCTACGCAGCGAACTGATTGATATTAGCACACCCGTGGCAATAGAAAACACGATATTATCTGAAAATACATTTACTGTTTATCCGAATCCCACTAGCGATCATATTATAATCGACAATACATTTTCAGAGAATAAACCTTTCGATATTCTGATCTATAGCGCAGAGGGAAAATGTGTGCGTTCCATAAATGTGGAGCCACGTTCTCCTTCAGTAAATATTCAGGATCTTGCCAAAGGAATTTACTTTGTAAAAATCAGCTATGATAATACAATTTCTGTAGCTTCTTTCGTAAAGAATTAATTTTCAACTGATGCATTCAAAATTTGCGCACATGTTTCCGGTTGCAGAAGCAATTCCGGAAAATGCACATCTCGATCTCCCTATTAAACAGACACATTATCTCATTAACGGAGAATTACGCATATGGCAAAATGATTTTACGCCGATCTATTCTCCTGTATATCTGCAAAAAGAAAATAATCCCGAACAGGTTCTTGTCGGAGAGATTCCGCATTATACCGTTGACGAAGCACTTTCTGCTCTGCAAGCCGCTGTTGCAGCGTATGACCTGGGGCGCGGCGCTTGGCCTGCCATGCCTGTGAAAAAACGCATCGCCTGCATGATCAATTTCACCGACAGCATGAAAACAAAACGAGAAGAAGTAGTACGGCTTCTCATGTGGGAGATCGGTAAATCGCGTGCTGATTCGGAAAAAGAATTCGACCGCACCGTTCAATATATCTACGACACGATTGATGCATTAAAAGAACTGGACCGCACATCCTCCAAAATGCAGAAGGAAGAAGGCATTTATGCGCAGATAAGAAGAGGACCGCTCGGTGTGGTATTATGTATGGGCCCTTATAATTATCCGCTGAACGAAACATTCAGCACATTAATCCCCGCACTGATAATGGGCAACACGGTTCTGTTTAAACCGGCGAAATACGGAGTGCTGCTGATTAATCCGCTGCAGGAATGTTTTAAAAATGCATTTCCCGCCGGTGTGGTGAATATGCTGTACGGCGAAGGAAAAGAAATCATCGGTCCGATCATGGAAACCGGGAAGGTAGATGTATTTGCATTTATCGGCACGAGCCGTGTGGCGAATATTATCCGTAAGTCGCACCCGAAGCCGAATCGTTTACGTGCATGTCTCGGACTCGAAGCAAAGAATCCCGCGATCGTTCTGGCTGATGCAAATCTTGAAATTGCCGTGAACGAATGTATCACCGGCAGTTTATCCTTTAACGGACAGCGGTGCACTGCATTGAAAATTATTTTTGTTCATACTGATATTGCAGATGCATTTATCCGCTTATACAACGAAAAACTCAGTAAATTAAAATACGGGATGCCCTGGGAGGAAAAAGTGATGCTCACACCATTGCCCGAACAAAATAAACCGGAATATCTCAAAGCACTTATTGACGATGCAGTTTCTCTCGGCGCAAAAATCATGAATGAAAATGGCGGAGAAAATTACCTCAGCTTTAATTATCCCGCAGTATTATTTCCGGTTACCCCTGCCATGCGCGTCTGGAATGAAGAACAATTCGGCCCGGTTGTACCGATCGCAGCCTTTAATGATATTTCCGAACCGATAGCATACATGCAAACCAGCAATTACGGTCAGCAGGTATCCATTTTCGGCACCGACCACGACCAGATGGCGCAACTCATCGATCCGCTGGTAAATCAGGTTTGCCGGGTAAATATCAATTCACAATGTCAGCGGGGACCGGATAAATATCCTTTCAACGGAAGAAAAGATTCTGCAGAGGGGACACTGAGTGTCACCGATGCATTGCGTGTGTTCTCCATTCGCACGACAGTTGCATTCAAAGATTCGGAGATCAACCGCGAGATCGTGAATGATATTCTCGAAAACAGAAAATCAGGATTTATTTCTACCGATTATATTTTATAAGCTTTATTTTGGCAACCAGATTGAAAGAGCTGAATTTTAATTGTATATGAAGCAGGAAAGATCCTCCGGCATTTTACTCCACCCCACTTCCCTCCCAGGAAAATACGGCATCGGCACCCTTGGCAATGCGGCGCGTACATTTGTTGATTTTCTTGCTGCCGCCGGTCAAAAATGGTGGCAGATATTACCGCTTGGCCCCACCGGTTACGGCGATTCTCCCTACATGTGCTTTTCCAGCAAAGCCGGCAATCCTTATCTGATTGATATGGATTTACTTGCGGAACTGGATTTGCTCCGGCAGGAAGATTTAATTATTCCGGAAGGAATTGCAGATAATAAAGTTGAATATGGTATTGTAATAGAATGGAAAACAACCCTGCTGAAAAAAGCGCAGCAAACATTTATCGCCGGCAAACCCGATCCGCTGTGGCAGCAGTTTGAAACATTTTGTGCAGCACATCAAACCTGGCTCGATGATTACGCCTTTTTTATGGCGCTGAAAGAAAAATTTGATAAGCGACCCTGGTATGAATGGGAAGAAAATTACAGGAACAGAAATGCCGAAACGCTCACACTTGTCAGGCACGAATTAGAAAACGAAATAACTTTTCACAAATTTGTTCAGTTCCTGTTTGCAGAACAATGGTATGCCTTAAAAAAATATGCAAATGAAAAAGGCATCGGAATTATCGGTGATATTCCGATCTATGTGGCAATGGACAGCGTAGATACCTGGATACATACACAATTATTTCAGTTTGATGAAAATAAAAATCCGGTTTATGTGGGCGGTTGCCCTCCGGATTATTTTTCGGAAACAGGACAGCTCTGGGGAAATCCAATATATGATTACGAAAAAATGGCCGGAGATAATTTCGCATGGTGGACCGATCGCATGCAATTCAATCTCCATTTATATGACCTCATTCGCGTGGATCATTTCCGCGGCTTTGCCGGATACTGGCGCATTCCTTATGGCGAACCCACAGCAATAAACGGAAAATGGATTGACGGCCCCGGAAAAAAATTATTTGATGCGATCCAAAATGCATTGGGTGAAATTCCCATTATTGCAGAAGATCTCGGACTCATCACGCCTGATGTGATTGCATTACGCGATCATTATCAATTACCCGGTATGAAAATATTACAATTTGCATTCGACAGCGCCGAAGAAAACGATTATCTGCCGCATACCTATAATAAAAATTGTATCGTGTATACCGGAACACACGATAATGATACGATCGTCGGCTGGTTTAATTCTGCTAAACAGGAGGACAAGAATTATGTTTTACAATATTTGCATACCGGCGGAGAAAAAATTCATGAGGATTTTATCCGCGCTGCATGGGCCAGTGTTGCTTATCTCGCGATTGCCCCCATGCAGGATCTTCTCGGCCTTGGAAATGAAGCGCGCATGAATTTACCGGGGACAACAGAAAACAACTGGCAATGGAGAATGTTGCCCGGCGATGCAAACGAACTGCTGGCAGAAAAAATGGCAGCACTGACGAAATTATACGGAAGATGATTGCCATGAGCTAAACAGGATGGTTATTCTTCTTTTTTAATAATGTATAAATTCTGTGAAACAAAATGAGATTGCCGCGTCAGTCGCTTTACTCCTTCCTCGCAATGACGCTTCGGAACGAAGTGTGTGAATTGGAAGAAAATCGGCTATCGGCTTTAGGCCTTAGGCTATCGGCATTTTGTTGAGATTGCCGCGTCGGTCGCTGTGCGCCCTCCTCGCAATGACGCTTCGGAGCACAATTCGGCTGTTCAATCAGCACATTAACTCATTACCATATTACCACATTAACTCATTCTTTCTTCTCCCTCACCATTCTCCATAGCACAAAACTCAGAAACAAACTCACTGCACTTATCTCGAAGATGAGATTTTTATTTTCAGCCGTATTGATGAACTGAGCGATTATCAGGCTCACAATTAATTGCGGAATAACAATGCTCATATTAAATATCCCCATGAAAAGTCCCATTCTTGCCTTATTTACTTTTTCACTCATGATGGCGAAAGGCAGACTTACAATTGCAGCCCAGCCAATACCGGTAATGGCCATACAGCCGTATAATGTTGATTCATTTTTTCCAATGAGAACAATGAGTGTATATCCGATACTCATGATAAGCAAACAGGTTGACTGTACTGCAATGCGGCCATAGCGTTTTGTAAGCGGCTCCAGTATTGTTGCAGGAAGTATTGCACCGACAGCATTTAAAATAAGAAATGACCATCCGATCACGGAGCCGATATCATCTTTTTCGATTTGTGTAAGTTGTGCTGTGTCGGATGTATTGAATAATATCTGCGCAGCATATGCAAACATAAAAACAAACATGGTTTGCACACCGATCCATGAAAATGCATTTGCGATATATATTTTCACCAACTCGCTCACTTCTGCTTTTTGTGTTTTTGCTTCTATATCGAGTGCATGTATATCCAGTGCATTGTCTTCGGAGGATTGTAATACTTTCGGTTCTTCAATAAAGAAAACAGGGATGATTGAAAATGCGAGGACAATAAAAACGCCTGCGTAGATCAATGTATAATTATTCATATACGCACCGATAAAATATGCGACCACTCCCATTGTTCCGGAAATAGTCTGCATCCATGTGTATCCTTTTGTCCGTGCTTTACCATCAGGCGTTACATCAGTAATAAGACTTCGTGTGGGATTAAATCCGAGATTAATAGCAAGGTCGAGTGTGGTGGCAACGCATAATGCAACGGGGATCAGGCTTGCAACGCCGAATAATTTCTGAATGACATCGAGGTTCGGAAGACATAACAACATCAGCGCAGCGGTAACACCGCCGATAAGAATGAACGGCCTTCTCCTTCCGCCCCAGAACCATGCACTGTCGGAGATCAGCCCGACAAGCAATTGCATGATCAGCCCGGCGATGGGTCCGCTCGCCCATATCAACCCGATCTCATCTATTTGCAAATTGTATTTAGTGGATAAGATCCAGCTCAATGCACTTATCTGCACACATAAAGCAAATCCCATTGCAGTAGCCGGCATCGCCAGCACCGTATAAAATGTATTCGAAAGTTTTTTCTGTATGTTGAGCATGTTAAGCTATTTGTGAAACAAAATCCGCTTGCGGGATAAATATACAAATGATCGCCGCGTTTTATAAGTGCACAGGGAAATCTGCTTTTATATAAATTCACTAAATTGCGTCCGCATAAAAAGCATTGCAGTAATGGAAAAACCACGGTTAAGTTTCTGGCAAATCTGGAATATGAGTTTCGGATTTCTCGGCATTCAGTTCGGGTTTGCATTACAAAACGGAAATGCTTCGGCCATTCTCCAGAATTTCGGAGCAGATATCCATCATCTTAGCTGGTTCTGGCTGGTGGCTCCGATAACAGGCATGGTGGTGCAGCCGGTAATCGGACATTACAGCGACCGCACATGGAACAAACTGGGAAGAAGAAAACCGTATTTTCTTGTCGGGACAATTCTATGTTGCATTGCACTGGTGATGCTTCCTAATTCCGCAGTATTTATTTCTGCAAAATCCGCATTACTCGTCGGCGCCGGATTTTTAATGATCATGGATGCGAGCATCAATATTGCAATGGAACCTTTCCGTGCGCTGGTAGCGGATAATTTACCGGATAAACAAAGAACACTCGGATTCTCCATTCAGACATTTCTTATCGGTGTAGGCGCGGTTGCCGGAAGCTGGCTCCCGTGGGTACTGGCGCACTGGTGTGATGTTTCTTCATCGGCACCGGCGGGACAGGTTGCGGATAATGTGATCTATTCATTTTATATCGGTGCACTTGTTTTTTTCTGTGCGATCATGGTAACGATCATTTTTGCAAAAGAATATCCGCCGAAAGAATATGAATTATACCATGGAAAATCAACGAAAGTAAAACATGGTATCGCTGAAATATTTTCTGATTTTGCGAAAATGCCCAAAACAATGCGGCAGCTCGGACTTGTGCAATTCTTTTCGTGGTTTGCATTATTCGGCATGTGGGTATTTACAACACCGGCAATAGCACATCATATTTATCATTTACCGATCGAGGATACTTCGAGTGATGCATATCGCGAAGCAGGTAACTGGGTGGGAATTATTTTCGGCGTATATAATCTTGTGAGTGCCATTTATGCATTAATGCTGCCGGCAATCGCACGTGCCATCGGCAGAAGATTAACGCATGCAATATCCTTAATTTGTGGTGGCGCCGGACTTATTTCGATGTTCTTTGCAAAGGATCCGGAAATGCTTATTTATTCCATGATTGGTGTCGGCATCGCCTGGGCAAGTATTCTCGCCATGCCGTATGCCATTTTAGCCGGCAGTATCCCCGCAGGAAAAATGGGCGTGTATATGGGCATATTTAATTTCTTTATCACGATTCCGCAAGTGGTTAACGGTATTTTCGGCGGACCGATCGTGCATTCCATTTATAATGATAACGCCATTTATGCATTAGTGATGAGCGGCATATTCATGCTCTGCGCAGCAGTTTCCGTTTTATATGT